>JADLFD010000062.1 GCA_020845805.1 Verrucomicrobiales bacterium
GGGCATCCTCATGGTGCACGAGACGCCGGACTCGACGGCCCTGGGATGGTCGGGGGCGTGGTGGTGCGTCCTGATGTACGCATCGGCCATTGCGGCGTTCGCGTCGGTCGTGCCCCGGGGTGGGACGACCAAGGAGGCGGGGCCCCTTTGGCCGTCGGTAGGTCGCGGGCTGCGGGCGATCGGCCTGGTCGGTCTGCTCGTGCTGGCCTGGGTGTTTCGCGGGGCCGACGGCGAGCGCATCGTGACCCTGTCGCCCTTTTCCATCTCCACCCAATGGTACGGAATCCTGGGGCTGATCGGCTGGGCCTACGGCGTGGCCTGTTTGGTCTACCTCGCGTTTGCGCGCCGTCCCATGGCGATGTTGGGATGCCAGGCGTTGCTCTTGTGCCTGTTCGCGGCGGATCGCGCGGGCGGGTTGGATGCGTTGCCCATTCCCCGATGGGTGGGCTGGGGCGACACCATCGGCTCCCTGGGATCCATCGCCGTCAGTGGGTTACTATTCGGCACGGTGGTGCTGGAGGCCCGGCCGGAGGCGCGTGAGCACCGTGGCCGATTCGTTCTGTGCTTCGTCGTGGGTTGCGCGTTGGCCGCGCTGATGCTCGGTCCGGTGTACGGGATCCAGAAGAACCTCGCGACGCCGTCCTGGAGTCTTTGGGCGTGTGCGATCACGGGCCTGATGTGGTGGGGGGTCCACCATCTCGTGGAAGCGTGGCCGGCGCTGGCGGTCGCGCGGTTCCTGGGCTGGGCTGGGCGAAACGTCCTTCTCGCGTACCTGATTTCGGAGATGCTCCCCAGTCTGATCCAGGTGATGGGTGCGGCGGAGTTCTATGCGCGCCTGGCGGGCAACCTGCCCGCGGCTTTGGTGCGGTCGGCGGTATGTGCCGTGGGCGTCCTGGCCACTGCGGTGGTGCTGAATCGGGCCGGGTTCCGACTTCGTCTTTAGCCCGGAGAGTACCTAGGGCGAACGCCTCGAAGGCGCGGGACATCGGAGGATGGAATGGCCCGAAATCGGGATCGAGCGCTGTCACCCTGAGTCTCGGAGAACACCGCAGCGGTTACCAACTTCGTCGACTCACCGTGAGGCGCTCGACCGCGGTGCGCCCCAGCGGTGCCGCGTGCAGTTCGCCGGTGCCCCAGAGTTCCATCGTACTGGTGCGCCATTTCCCGTCGGGACGATCGCTGTGACCCACCGGGCACAGGGATCGCGCAGAATCCACGTCGTGCAACGGCACCCACTGCGTGTACGACTGCGCCGCCTGGGAATGCAGGGTCTGCCCGTCGAGACAGGTGATGCCCGGCACGGCGAGATCCAATCGGGAGTCCAGCGACCCCAGGCCATCCAATGTGTCCATCCAGCCCAGCGGGGCCGGCTTCGACGCTCCTGCGCGTGCGTCGCGCCCCGCCTGCCCCCGCCATGCCTCGGCCAGCGTTCGGTCCACGAACACCACGGCATCCTCGCTCAACGCCTTTGGCGGTTTCGCCTCCGTGCGCCGCACGGCGTCTTTCAGGAATCGCGACAGCCCGGACTCCCCGCCTCCAAACTCACGCGCCAGCGGTGTGCTGACGAACCGGAAGAAGGTGCTCAGCCGGGTCGCCAAGTCAGAGCCCGGCGAACGCAGGTCGCTGCTGGCCCCGGCTTTCCACCACGGTTCCAACACTTCCAAGGCCTGCCGCGCCTCAGCGGACAGCCGATCGGGCGACGTCTCGCGCAACCACAGTCCGAGCCGCACCAGATCGCGCCGAGCCGGGTTCACGGTGTCCTGATGGATCGCCAGGACTTCCGACGGTGTCAGCGCCACACCCGCCGACAACCGCTCGCGGAGCCGCCACGACCGCAAGGTGTCCCCGAGCGATCCGGTGCTGATGCCCAATGGGAATGGATAGAAGGAGGCCACCGGCCGATGGTTGGCGCTCAGGAGATAGCCTGAGGGCGGATCCTGCACGCGCGGCAACAACTCTGGCGGCACGAAACCGATCCAATCGGACGCATCGCCCTGGCCGGGCTGCGCGGTGCTGCCATCGCGGTCGCTGGCGCCACGCGCGCGGATGGGAATCCCGGCCAGCACGGTGTAACCAATCCGACCCTGCGCATCCCCATACACGCAATTCGCCGAGGGAAACCGCCAGCCTGCTGTGGCGCTGAGGAAGGAAGGCGAATGGGTGGCGCGCATCATCTCGAACGCGGCCTGAACGGTGTCGCGCTCCGGGTCACACCAGGGAATCCGCTTCAAGGCCACCTCGGGATCGTTGCCCTGCCGGAAACTGAACTCGGAAACCACCGGCCCCACGTGCGTTTCCCGCACGGTCAACACGACGTCTGACCCGCCCTTCACGCGGATGCGCTCCTCGCGAACCGTCATCGGACGCCACTCGCCATTCCACCGATACTGGTTGGTCCGCGACGCTTCCGTCTCCAGCAGAAAGAGGTCCGCCTGATCGGCTCCCAGCGCCGTCACCCCCCACGCCACGTATCGATTGAATCCGATCAGCAGCGCCGGACTTCCCGGAACACCGACGCCTCGCACATCGAGGGTACGTCCGCGCACATGAAACTCCATCCAGAGGGAGGGATTGCGCACCGGCGTTTGCGGATCGGACACCAGTACGGCCGAACCGGTGCCCGATCGGCGTCCGTCCACCACCCACGCGTGACTGAACTTGGGGCCTTCCACTTCGCCCTTCGCTGCCCCTTCCTCCGCGGTGAATCCATGCTCGGCAGCGCCACGCCGGAGTCGTTCCAACCAATCAGCGGAAACCTCCGACCGCTGCACCACCGCCACGTCGTCATCGACCCAGCGTCGGTCATGACGCGGTGGCATTTCCCGCGGAGGCTGGCGCTGGTTGCGCAACGACATCAGGTCGCGGGTGCCGTCGGTGGCAAAGAACTGCGCCAGATGCCACCAGCTCAGGAGACAATCGGCCGGGGTCCAGGGCTCCGTCTCAACCCCGAGCCGCGCGAACTCGGGATGCAGCCGTCCCTCCGCACGCTGTTCGGCAAAGCTGTCGTTGACGCCTTCGCAGTAGGCTCGCAGCAGGGCCAGCGTTCCGGCATCGAGTGACGGCGCGGTCCGCGCGGCAGCGCGGGCCCAGCCGAAGGTGCGCATGCGCCGGTCGTTCTCCACCGTGGTTTCGCGCCGGCCCGGCTTCGCGCGATCGCCGAGCATCTCCGCGCTGCGCCCCTGGATGATGCGCAGTCCGTAGGTCATCTGGA
>JADLFD010000063.1 GCA_020845805.1 Verrucomicrobiales bacterium
ACCCTTGGACACTCGACGACGTGGCGCGACTCGCCCACATGAGCGGGGAGCATCTGCGCCGGATCTGCCAGCGGGAACTGGGGCGAAGTCCGATGCAGCACATCACCTTTCTGCGCATGCGCCGGGCTGCGGAATTGCTGGCTTCGACGCAACTCAAGGTGGAGGTCGTGGCCACGGAGGTCGGGTATCAGAACCCCTTTGTGTTTTCGAACACGTTCAAGAAATGGACCGGCTGGCGGCCCTCGGAGTACCCCGGGCGCCGGGCTCGGCGTGCGCCTCGAGTGTCCTAGTCCAAGACGCTTTTCGCGCTGGTCTTCGAAAGGGGGTTTCCTCGCCGCGGGGCTTCGATTAGAACCCTGGTCATGATGACGTTGCGGGTCGGGGGGGTGTGGGCGGTCATTTCCGTGCTCGGCGCTTCGACCGGGGTTTGGGGGGGACCCGCAGACGAGGCCGCCGTGGCGCGACTCAAGCTGAGCCTCGGTGCGACGCGAGGGGTGGCCGGCGCTCCCGCCGCCGCCGCCACGACGCAGCCCGTGCTGGATCCGCGAGCGGAAGCGCTGGCCGTTCGGCTGGGAGCGGTGAATGCCGCGCGCGGCCTGGCGGGGTGGGGCGCCGCAGGGCCCGGGCCGGGTCCGGCCCCGGCGCCCGCCCCGCAGGCTGCGGTGCCGGCGGGACCTCGTGGACTGGCGTTGCAGCGCTTGGCGGCGCACGCGGGAGCAGGGTTGGAGGTCTATCTCCGACCGGAGAACGGCACCGTCCGCCAGATCCGAGGTGCCGTGCTGGCACGACCAGCCGCGGGCCTGGCCAAGGCTTCTCCCCGCGAGGTGCACGAACAAACCGCGCGCGCCTTTTTGCGATCGAACGCCGAGTTGCTGGGGGTGGTGGATCCGGACCGCGAGTTCGAACTCGAGCGCCATGAGTCCGATGGATTGGGCGGTCACAACCTGCGGTTCCGCCAGATGTACCACGGCCTGCCGGTGTGGCCGGCGACGCTCGCGGTGCATCTGGACGCCGCGGGCCAGGCGGTGCTGGTGGAGGGAGCTTACGTTCCGACCCCGGCCCAGGTGGCGCTGGATCCGGCGGTGACGGGTCCGGATGCCACGATGCGCGCGCGCGCGAGTGTGCCGGGCGGAATGCGGGGGGAAGCCGGCGCCGCAGAGTTGGTGCTCTACGCCCCCCTGGAAGGCGTGGTGCGGCTGGCCTGGCGTCTGGATCTGAACATCGGATTCACGCAGGCGTGGCGATTCCTGGTGAGCGCGGAGGATGGTCGAATCCTTCAGCGCACGAGCCGGATCCTGGATGCCAACGTGGCGGGGCGCGGCGTGGATCTCGAGGGGGTGACGCGCAACCTCAACGTCTGGCAGGGGAACGGACAGCACTATCTCATCGACGCCAGCAAGCCGATGTACAAGGCCGGCACCGATCCGGTGCGCGACCCGCAGGGAGTGATCGTGATCGGCGATGCGGAGTTGAAGAAGGTCGACCAGCTCCAGGGCAGTGACGTGGCCTTGATCACTTCGGCGAACCCGGCCCAGTGGCAGTCCCCCGACGGTGTGAGTGCGGCATTCAATTTCTCGGAGACCTTCGAGTATTTTGCGTCCGCGCACGGGCGCAATTCGCTGGACGGCCAGGGCGGGACGATCACCGCCATCGTGCGGGTGGGGCAGTACGACAATGCCTCCTGGCACGGCAATCTGCGCATCATGCTGTTCGGGAACGTCCAGCCCTACGCGGGGGCGTTGGACGTGGTCGGGCACGAATTGACCCACGGGGTCACGGAGAATTCGGCGGGGTTGGTCTACGAGAACCAATCCGGGGCGTTGAACGAGTCCTTCTCCGACATCTTCGGCGAGATGGTGGAAGCCCGGGTGGCCGGGGCGCCCGATTGGAAGCTGGGCACCAAACTCACGCGGATCTTTCGCGACTTCAAGGACCCGGGTTCGCTCACCATCCAGGGATTGAACCGGCCGTATCCGTCGAAGATGAGCGAGTTCGTGGAGCTCCCGAATACGAGCGACGCGGATCACGGCGGCGTGCACATCAACAGCAGCATCTTCAACCACGCGTTCTGGCTGGTGGCCGAGGGAACGGGAGGGGGGATCGGGCTGCGGGACGCGGAGCGCATCTTCTATCGGTGTCTGACCCAGCATCTGCAGCCGCAGTCGAAGTTCATCGATGCCCGGCTCGGCTGTGTGGCGGCTGCGGAAGCGCTGTTCGGCAAGGATTCGACCCAGACCCGGAAGGTTCTGGAGGCGTTTGACGCGGTGGAGATCTTCGCCGCCCCCGAGACCCCCGCACCGCCTTCGGTGCCCGTGGTGCAGGGTCCGGACTCCGCCTTGTTCCTGACCGCCGATCCGTTCTTTGGAGAGCTGGAGCTTTTCCGTCGGGAGTCGGCGCAGGGGGACGGGACCGAGGGATCCTTGTTCAGCGACACCGTGCGGCTGAGCCGGCCGGCGGTGTCCGGGGATGGGTCGTACACTCTGTTCGTCAGTGCGGACAACGACATCTGCCTGGCGGACACGGCGAATCCCAGTGGCGGGGAGTGTCTGGGGTTTTCGGGATTTGTGCATTCCGTGGCGGTTTCTCCGGATGGCCGGGTGGGAGCCTTCGTATTCCGGGATCCGCTCTCGGGGCAGCCGGAGAACCGCATCAGTGTGATCGACCTGGTGGCGAGCACGTCGCGGAGCTTCGATCTCCTGGCGCCGTCGGTGGACGGCGTGCCGATCGATGCCGTGCTGTATGCGGACGCCATGACGTTCACCACGGACAGCCAGGTCCTGATCTATGACGCGGTGTCGCGGCTGCGGTTTGGAACGGGGCCGACGGTGGAGCGTTGGAGTGTGTACGCGTTGAACCTGGCGACCGCGAAGATGTCGATTGTCGTCCCGCCCATCGAGGGGCTCGACACGGGCAACCCCACCATGGGCCGGGCGGGCAATCGGTATCTGACGCTGGATGCGCAGGTCGCCGAGACGGGGAACTCCGCCATCCTGGTGTTGGACTTGTTTTCGGGGCAGATCGCGGACGTGGGGTTGGTGGAGCGCGGGTTGGGATATCCAGCGTTTGCCGGGGACGAGACGGCGGTGATGTACGCGCAGCGCGATCCTTCGGCGTTTGCGACGGGTTATTCCATCGTGCGGCAGGGATTGAGCGCGGATCGGCTGGCCAAGCAGGGCCAGCCCGAATGGTGGATCGACGACGCCGTGGCGGTGACCGTCTACCGACGCGGCGCGTTTTCAGGCAACAACCAGGCCCCCACCGTGACGCTGACCAGCCCGAGCACGGGAGCGGTTCTGTCGCCGGGCACCGCGGTCTCCATTGCCGCGAACGCCACGGATGCCGACGGCACCATCGCACGCGTGGAGTTTTTCGATGGCGACGACAAGCTCGGCGAGGACACGACGTCGCCTTACACCCTGGTGTGGACCCCGGGCGCGAGCGGCAGCCACCGATTGATCGCGCGGGTCACCGACAACTTGGGTGGGATCGGGGATTCGACGCCGGTCTTGGTCACCGTGGGCGGGGGCAATCCCGGAACCCAGCCGTCGCTGGGAATCGCGCGGTTGCCTTCGGGCGCGATGCGCCTCGTCGTCCGCGGTTCGGCGGGCGGTTATGTCATCTCCATGTCGACCAACTTGCGCGACTGGACGGATATCTATCCGGTCACCATTCCGGCGGCAGGGGAGGCTTCGGTGGATGACGCGGGGGGGCCGGCGAACAACCGCACCTTGTTCTATCGAGCGCGACGGGAGTAGGGCCACCCCTTCGGCGGAGAGACTTGGTCCACGTGGGAGCCGGAGGGGGTCACGGCTTCCAGCCGAGCGCGTAACAGAGGTTGATCCGCAGCTGCTCCGGGTCGGGCGGGGTGATGGTGAGGTGCCGCGGGAAGCCGCGTTTGCGTCGGATGGTGAGGCGTTTGCTGCGGAACACGCTGCGCGAAGGCCAGAATTCACAGGGGAACCGTCCCCCGACATAAACGGCATCGATATTGAAGAGGTTGACCCGGCGGATGACCACGTTGCCGAGCAGCACCTCGAACTCATGCCGGCTGAGGCGGTAACGGATCATCTGGGAAAGGAGCAGGAACGCGACGACCAAGGCAGCCACGCCTCCCGCCACCCATTGCCACGACATCCCGGCGATCAATGCTTCTGCCCCAGCCATAAGGTCAACATCGGTACAGCCACGCCCAAACCCAGAGAAAGCCACACTGCCCATTTGGCCTTCAACATCCGAAATGCGAGCGCCACGCCGAGGAGGACCGTCGCCACCAGGGCGATGGACATGACGGCGACCAGGGCGGAGAAGGCCTTGGTGGAGTAACCCTCCGCGGAGCGCGTGGGGTAATACTGCTCCACGTGCACCCGGTTCATGCGGCTGATCCAGTCGTCCGAATCCTGGGAGCCCTTGCGCCGGTCCGGGTTCGCCGTCTGGTGCCAGCCGGTGAGCACGAAGAACACCAGCAACGGCGCGAAGAACACGCCGAGGTGCAGGTGAGTGCGTCGGAGCCAGCGCATAGCGGGGGGTTGGCCGGTCGGAAGGGGGGGGCTCCCAGCAGGGTTATTTGGTGACGATCGGCAGCTGCAGGGTCATGCCTTCAAAGATCTTGTTCGCGCCCTGGAGCTTATTGAATTTGACCACCTGGTCGAGAGTGATGGGTTGGTAGCCCTGCTTGCGGGCCTCGGCATTGAAGCTGTTGACCACGTCGGAGAGGCGGTCGCCTTTGCGCACCACGTAGGGCAGCGCCTTCTCGGGGACGGCGTCCTTGCCGCCCTTGCCCGACTCGGCCGGTTCGGCGGGGGCGGGCCGAGAGACGGAAGGGCGGGGCGCCTCGGCGGCGGCGGCCATGGCCTTGCGCAGTTCGTTGAGCACCTTGACCACCTGCTCGCTGTCCGCGATGCGCTTGCGATCGACTTCGTTGACGGCGTCGGCGACGCGTTTGAGATCCTCGGCCCAGGGGCGGAGGTGTTTTTGATCGGCGGCGTCGGTGCGGAGGCGACTGACCTCGGCGGTCAGGGATTCGATCTGGCGCCGCTGGCTGGCGACGGTCTGTTCGAGGGCTTCGATATTGGCATTGAGCCGTTGGAGGCGTTCGCCCACCACGGCGGGATCGACGGCCTCGGCGGCAGCGAGCGGTGAGGCCAAAAGCAGGAGGGCGCCGACGCAGGGGATGCACCCGCGAGACACGGTGCGGAAACTCATGGAGGCAGGTTAGGTTTGCCGGCGGGCACCAGCAAGTGCTAGTTGCCCACGTGCGGTTGCTCGAAGTCATCCAGCGCGGGGCGTCCTATCTCGAGGCCCGTGGCGTGGAGTCGCCGCGGCGGCAGGTGGAATGGATCCTGGCGCATGTCCTGGGGGTGCCCCGGCTGCAACTCTACCTGCAGTTCGAGCGCGATCTGTCGGCGGCCGAGACCGACGCCGTGCGCGCCGCGGTCACCCGTCGCGGACAGCGGGTGCCGCTGCAACACGTGCTCGGAACCACCGTCTTCTGCGGGCTGGAACTGGAGGTCAGCGCGGATGCCCTGATCCCGCGTCCGGAAACCGAGTTGCTGGCGGAACAGGCCTGGACCTGGCTGGCTTCGGCGGGGCGCACGCGCGTGTTGGACTGGGGGACGGGGACAGGTTGTCTGGCGATTGCGATCGCCCATCGGGTGCCGGGGGCGGAGGTGGTGGCGGTGGACGTCTCGCCGGCGGCACTGGGCCTGGCCCGGCGCAATGCGGCCAGACACGGGTCGGGGTCTGAGGCGGTGGGGGGTGTGCGCTGGGTGGAGAGCGACGGATGCACGGCACTGGATCCGGGGGAGACGTTCGATTTGGTGGTGTCCAATCCCCCGTATATCCCGACTGCCGAATGCGACTCACTGGAGCCCGAGGTGCGAGACCACGATCCGCGCCTGGCGCTGGACGGGGGGGTGGACGGGCTCGGGTTTTATCGGCGATTGGCGCGTGAATTGTCGGCGCGATTGAGGCCGGGCGGCCGGGTGATGCTGGAGTATGGCGAGGGTCAGTCGGCGGCGGTGTCGGACGAGTTTGCCCGGGCTGGTTGGGTCGAATGCATGATCGTTCGCGATTACAGTGGCAGGGAACGGTTCCTTGTGGCACAGCGGTCGCCGTGAATCCGCCGGCGAGGGTGCCACGCCCGTATGGCCCCCGCCGGGGATCGATTTTCCATGGATGCTTTCCAAATCAGAGGCGGCCGCGCGTTGCGCGGTGAAGTGACCATCAGCGGCAGCAAGAACGCCGCGCTCCCGATCATGGCGGCGGCCTTGTTGACGCGCGAACCGTGCGTCATCCGGCGTGTGCCGAACCTGAGCGACGTGCAGTTCATGGGCGACATCCTGCGTTCGCTGGGCGCGAAGGTGGAGTTCTCGGGCGACACCGTCACCATCGAGGCGCGGGATATCCAGGAATTCGGTGACTACGAACTGATCCGCAAGATGCGCGCCTCGGTCTGCATCATGGGGCCGTTGCTGGCGCGGCTGCGGCGGGCGCGGGTTTCCCTGCCGGGCGGCTGCGTGATTGGGGCGCGTCCCATTGACCTTCATTTGAAGGGGCTCCGCATGCTGGGAGCGAAGTTCAATATCCGGGGGGGGTACGTGGTGGGCAGCACCCCGGCGCTTTCGGGCGCCGAGGTGTTCCTGGGAGGGCGCGTGGGCCCGACGGTGCTGGGCACCGCCAACATCATGATGGCGGCGACGCTGGCGCAAGGGGTGACCATCATCGAGAGCGCCGCCTGCGAGCCGGAGGTGGTGGATCTCGCCAAGTTTCTGACTTCCATGGGCGCGCGTATCCAGGGTGCCGGGAGCCCGACGCTCACCATCACCGGGATGCCGGAGTTGCGCGGCGCGGAGCATGACGTGATTCCCGACCGCATCGAGGCGGCGACCTTCGCCATTGCGGCGGCGGTGACCAAGGGGTCGTTGGTGTTGAAGGGCGCGCGCGCTGACCACATGGGGGCAATCCTCGACAAATTGCGCGAGGCCGGGGTTTCCATCCGGCGGCAGGGCAACGATCTGGCGGTGGAACGCAGCCGGCGGCGGCTGCGTCCGGTGGACATCACGACGCAGCCGTATGCGGGGTTCCCGACGGACGTGCAGGCGCAGATGATGGTGCTGATGCTGCAGGTCCCGGGCATCAGTGTGATTACGGAGCGCATTTTCGAGTCGCGGTTCATGCACGTGCCCGAGTTGTGCCGCCTGGGGGCGCAGATCTCCATCGAAGGTCCGAGTGCGATTGTGAAGGGGGGCGAACCGTTGAGCGGGGCACCGGTGATGGCCAGCGACCTGCGCGCCTCGGCAGCGCTGGTCCTGGCGGGTTTGGCCGCGGAAGGTGTCACCACCGTCAAACGCGTGTATCATCTCGACCGCGGGTATGAGCGTATGGACGAAAAACTCCGGGCCGTCGGGGCGCGCATCGAGCGGATTCCGGAGTGATGGAGTACCGGCAGGACTGATCGAATCATGAAGGCCCTCATCGTCATCTTCATCGCGTTGGTGGCCGTATTTCTGTTCACGCAACTGACCGGGTTCTACCGCCGCACGGCTCGCGAAACCTCCAGCAATTATGAGTCCGCGCCGGTGGCCCCCGTGGCTGCGGTCTCCGAGGGCAGCAGTCTCCCGGGTCTGCCGCCCCACTTGGAGGCGTCGCTGCAGCAGGCGCAGCAGGCGGGCTTGGAGGAGTTTGCCAAGTGGCTGAGGACCTACGGCCGGCAGGTGCAGGACCCGCGGCTGGCCTGGATCGAGTTGGACTACGTGGTCTTGCTGAACCTCAAGGACCGTAAGGAAGCCGTGGCGCGGTTCGAGCAGGTGCGCGCCCGCGTCGGCCCGGGGTCCCCGGTGGCGGAACGGGTGCGGAAGCTCGAGCCGGCGTACGCGCCCTAGGACGGGTGCGGCGGAGCTTGGGAAGCGTCACGCCCCTGGGCCTTGCCGGAGTCGACCCGGCATCTTACTACTCGCCGCTTTCGATCCCCGACCCGGAAGGGATCGAACTCCCGTGCAGTGACTCGACCTGTGGCTTGCCCACGGGCGGCTTCGATGGTGGAGTGTCGTCCGTCATGCGGTATCCCGTCCCTTTTTCCCGTTGGTCCGTGCTGTTTGGCGCCGTGGCCTGGTCTGCGACCCGGTTATGGGCCGCGGACATGGGGGAGGCTCTCACCACGATTCGTGCGGTGGGTCCCGAGGGCCAGGGGAACGCGGCGGCGGCCCAGGCCTGGGCGCAGGTGGCCGGTGCGCCGGCGGACCAACTGCCGAAGCTGCTGGACGCCATGAACGGCGCCAACGAGCGCGCGCGCAATTATCTCGTCGCGGCCGCCGCCACCATGGCGGATCGGCAGCTGAAGTCGGGAGGCGTCCTGCCGGTGGCCGAGCTCGGGGATTTCCTGCTCAACCCGGCCCATCAGGGCGCCGCGCGGCGGCTGGCGCTCGAGCTGATCGCCAAGGTGGATATTTCTGCGGCCGAAGATCTGATGCCGGGCCTCCTGGACGATCCGGCGCCAGAACTCAGGCGTGAGGCGGTGAAGCGCATCCTCGACGCGGCGACGGCCCGCGCGACCGGCGAGTCCAAGGGTGTTGCCATCGCCCTGTACCAGCAGGCCCTGGGGTTTGCCCGCGATGGGGACCAGGTGGAGGCGATCACCCAGGGTTTGAAAGATCTGGGGCGCAACGTGGACCTCGTGCAACGACTCGGGTTCGTCACGCGCTGGCAGGTGATCGGGCCGTTCGATAACACCGGGGGTGTCGGGTTCGACAAGGTTTACCCCCCCGAGGTGGCGGTTCAGCTGGACGCCGAGGTGGAGGGTCGCGAAGGCAAGGTGCGGTGGAAGGAGTTCGTGTCCCAACACGAGTTTGGCATGGTGGATCTCAACAAGGCCTACGCGCCGCTGAAGGAGGTTGCGGGCTACGCCTACACCGTGTTCCACAGCGAGGTCGCCCAGCGGGCGGAGATCCGTCTGGGATGCAAGAACGGCTGGAAGCTGTGGGCGAACGGTCAGTTCCTCTTTGGTCGCGACGAGTACCATCGCGGAGCCGAGATCGATCAGTACCGCCTGCCGGTGGATTTGAAGGCGGGTCGGAATACCATCCTGGTGAAGGTCACGCAGAACGAGCAGAAGGAGGAGTGGACGGTGGAATGGGAATTCCAGCTGCGAGTGACGGATCCGTCGGGACGGGTCCTGCGCTCGGCGGCGCCCGCGGACAAGATGGCCCTGCGTTAGTGCGCGGCGTCAGGTCTCCCGAGCCGCGGTGTTCCGTGGCGTGCGTGACCCGAGAAAAAGCGTGAGGACCCTTGGAGAACCGCATGAAAACCATGACCCACATCGAACGGAGCCCGATCGGCAAGCCTCTGGCCTTGGCCCTGGCCATGGTGGTGGTGTGCCTGTTTGGGCCGGGTGCCGTCCTGGCGCATGACGCGGATCTGGAACAGCGCGCGGCGGCGGCGCTCGAGGCGTTCCAGAAGACCGATTCCACGCTGAGCGCGAAGTTGTCGAAAGCGGCCGGGTACGCCGTTTTCCCCAACGTCGGCAAGGGTGGGTTCGTGATCGGCGGCGCGCATGGCCGTGGCGTGGCGTACGAGGGCGGACGCCTCATCGGCACGGCCAAGATCACGCAGGTCACCGTGGGGGCGCAGATTGGTGGGAAATCATTTCGCGAACTGATCCTGTTTGAAACCGCGGAAGCCTTGGCGCGGTTCAAGGCGAGCAAGTACGAGATGAATGCCCAGGCGTCCGCCGTGGCCGCGGCCGATGGGGCATCGAAGGATGCGCGCTATCGCGAGGGAGTTCTGGTGTTCACGCAGGCGATCCGCGGCTTGATGGCGGAAGCCAGCGTGGGCGGGCAGCGCTTTGTTTTCGAACCCGCCTCAGCGCGGTGAAGATGGGTTTACTTCGAGTCCACGTTCATTCCATGAAGCACATCGTCTCCCGGTCCTTACCCCTGCTTGCGGCGTGGTGGTCGCTATCCGCCGGATCCGTTGCCTTGGCCGACTGGACCCAGTTCCGGGGTCGGGACGGCTCGGGCGCCGTGGCGGAGGCGTCCCTGCCCACCGCCTTGGACCCGCAGAAGAGCGTGCGCTGGCACGCGGACCTGCCGGGACGTGGGCTGTCGTCGCCCATTGTCGTGGGCGACCGCGTGTTCGTGACGTGCTCGAGCGGGGCCCGGCAATCGCGGCTGCACGTGATCTGCTTCAACGCGGCGGACGGTGCGATGCTGTGGGAGCGTCAGTTCTTCGCCACCGGCCGCACCATGTGCCACGAGAAAACGTCGGTGGCGGCGAATTCGCCCGCGAGCGACGGGCAGCGCGTGTTTGCGCTGTTCTCCTGCAATGATCTCGTGGCCCTCGATCTCGAGGGCAACCTGCTGTGGGTCCGCGCGCTGAGTCTCGATTACCCGAACGTCTCCAACTCACTGGGCATGTCGTCATCGGTGGTGGTGTCGGAGGGCACAGTGGTGGCGCAGGTGGAGAACGACACGCAGCCGCTGGCGCTGGGAATCGATGCGGCGACGGGTCTGAACCGCTGGAAGCTGGATCGTCCGAAGATGGCCAACTGGACCTCGCCCATTGTCTTCCGGGATCCCGCCACGGGCCGCGAGACGGTGTGTTTGCAGTCGGGCAAAGGGTTGCTGGGCGTGGAACCCGCCACCGGCAAGGAGCTTTGGAACTACACGGAGGGCGCCTCGACCGTGCCGTCTACCGCGGCCGCGGCGGGGGTGCTTTACGTTCCGTCCCAGGGCATCACCGCGATCAAGCCCGGGGCCGCCGGGCAGGCACCGACCCAGCTTTGGCGGGCCAACACGCTGCGGCCGGGGACTTCCAGTCCCGTGGTGAGCGGGGATCGGGTGTACACCATCAACGGCGCGGGGGTGCTGAGCTGCGGCAACGTGCAGAACGGCGATCGGGTGTGGCAGTTGCGGATGAAGGGTCCCTTCAGCGCGTCCCCGGTCATGGCGGGCCGCTTCTTGTACGCGCCGAACGAGACCGGGCTGCTGCAGGTGGTCGATACCTCCAAGCCGGAAGGCGAGTTGGTGAGCGAGATGGAGCTGGGTGAGACCATCCTGAGTACTCCGGCGGTGACCACGGACTCTCTGTACCTGCGCAGCGACGGTAAGCTTTGGCGCATTAGCGGGGGTTGAGAAAGCCGCGGACGTGAGTCCGCGCTGAATGGCGTTGGTGAATGGCGTGAGCGGGAGGGGTTGAGTGAGCGCCGTCTTCACGACGGCGGCTACGGGACGACGGAGTAGCCGCGGACGTGAGTCCGCGCTGAATGGCGATGGCGAATGGGGTGAGCGGGAGGGGTTGAGTGAGCGCCGTCTCACCACGGCGGCTACGGGACGAGGGTGGCACGTTCCGGCTCCAGCTTCGGCGCCGGTCGTGTCATCAGTGGGTTCACGCTCCAATCTCCCTGCACCAAGGCTTCGCGCCAGTCCCGGATCAGGTCGAGCACCGTCCCCATTCTCAGCCGGTGATGCACCGCCCCGTAGCGGACGAGGTTCTCCTGCGCGAGACGAAAGAGGGCGTCCGCCGGTCGGAGCCGGTTCTTCTGCAAATGCACAAAGGCCCCGGCGAGCTGGATGAGGCCCTGGTAGAATCGGGCGTCAGGTTGCCCACGCTGCGGGAGCCACAACGCCTCCAGCACGTCGTGCGCTTCGTAAAACGCGCCCTGGTTGAAGCAGGTGAACCAGCCCGCGTAGTGCGGGTCGAGCCCCTCCTCATTCTCGCGCAGTAGAGCGGTGACCCGGTCAGCCTTGGACATGGCGCCAGCATGAGGGAGGTGCGGGGTTGATTCCAGGCCAGGCCAGGCCGGTCTGGTGGGTGAGAGCCCGGCGCCGGCATGGCAGCCGGCCTAAACGAGCGTGGTGGCCACGGTCTCCAGGGAGTCCGCGGCGGCGTGCCGTCCGGAGCTGGGCAGGGGGCCCGCTTCTTTGCGGGAAGCGACCTTGCGGTGTGGGGATTCCGATCTAGCCTGCCACCCGTGTTCGGATCTCGAATTTGGACCCTGAGGGTGGGGCTATGGCTGCTGGGTTCGCTGGCGTGGCAGGTGGTGGGTGCGA
>JADLFD010000064.1 GCA_020845805.1 Verrucomicrobiales bacterium
GGCGCAACGCGGGCTGGACCGCCGCCAAAGTGGCGGGTGCCTCGATCGGGTCAAGCCCCGAGCTTTCGTCACGGCCCCAGCTTCGGCAGCAACTCGGTCGCCTTGCGCCGCAACTCGGCCCCGGAAGCCTCGGCCTCGGCAATCTTAACCACCCACCCGCGCGCGGCAGCTTTGTCCTCCGCGTCGGCGAGTCGGGGCGCCATGCGCAACAGCGCCTCCGCCGCCGGAACGCGCAGCGCCGGATCCTCCAGATAGGGAGTGAGCAACCGCAGCCCTTCGCGACAATTCAGGTCGCCCAACCCGGAAACCAGAATCCGCCGCTCCTCGGCTTCCGGCCGAATCGCCGCCGCCATCTCAGTCACCCAACCCACGACCTCCACGGAGGGCGGCGTCGCATTCTTCGCCGTCGCCTCGGAGGGCGCGAGCAGGGTGACGAGCCCCTGCAACGCCGCCGCGCGTCGGGAGGCGTCCGGCGTCGTTTTGAAGATGCGCAACAGCGGTGGCACCGCCGCCGTATCCGACCAGTGCGACAACAACTGCAACGCGGTCTCCTGCACTTCGGGAGCCGGATCGGCATAGGCGTTGGCCACTGCCTCCGCCGCCGTCTTGTCTCCCAGCATGCCCAGAACCTGCAGCCACGATCCACGGGCCGCGGGTGTGGAGGAGGCACGCAGACCCTCCACCGCCGCCGCGGTCCGACGTCCCGGCTCGGGGATTTGCAGCACCACAAAATGCAGCGCGCGCTCCGCGCGATCCCGCACCGCCGGGTCACTGAGGGCGCCCGCGGCCTTCATCAGCCGTGGCAGATCCGGCACCGTTGCCGTCGCGCCCAGCGCATCGAACGCCGCGCGGGCGACCGTGGCATCGGCGCCCGTCGCGTGTTGCAGCAACACGTCCGCACCCCCCTTGGTCCCGCGCTGCGCTATGGCGGACATCACCCGCGCCAGCGCGGGCTGGCGGGCCTGGCGCAAGGCCTCGAGCAATGCGTCGTCCACCCCACCGCGCGGCAACCGGACCAGACTGGCCACCGCGGCATCGGCCTCCAGAACCGCCGTCTCTGAGCCCAGCACGCGCACCAACACCGGCACACTGGAAACATCTCCGATGCGACCCAGCGCCTCGACGCTCGCCAACCGCACCTCGGACGCGGGGGAGACCGCCATCGCTTCCACCGCCCCGCGCACCGAACGATCGCCACGATCGGCCAGCGCACCAATCAACGGAGGCACGATTTCAGGCGGCACAGTGCCCAGTTCGGCAGCCAGGGCACGACTCACCGCTGGACCCGGCAGTTCCCGCGCCACGCGGAGCGCCATCGACGCGGCAGCGCGGTCGGTGCCACGCAGCGTGCCCAGCAACGCAGGCAATCCGGCGTCCCCGCGCGCCAGAATGGACCCGCGCAACCCGGCCAGGCGGAGGGGCACCGGGACGTCCGCCTTCTGCGCCTCGTCGCAGAGTGCGGCCGCCGTGGTCACGTCGCCGCGACCCGCCAGCACGGCCGCGAGCCGCACTGCCGCATCCGCCGCCGCGGCCCGAACCGACTTCTGTTCGGCGGCCAGTTGCTGACGGATGACCGGGACCGCCTCCGGGGTGGCGATGCGTGCGAGAGCGATCAACGCCTCGGCGGCACCGGTCGCCGTCGCGTCACGGGCGATGGCCACCAACGCCGGCGAAGCCTTGGTATCGGCGCGGACGCCCAGGGAATTGATCACGCCGAGGCGCTGATTCCCGGAGGTCGTCGACAACGCGGCGCGCAAAGCATCGAGAGCAGCCGGACCCGGGATCCCTTCCAACGCGGTCCGCGCGTAGAACCCGAGCACCGGATCCGTGAGCAACGGGGCCAGCGCAGGAATGGCTTCCTTGGAATCGGTCAGCGACAGCAGCTGGCACGCGCGCGCACGGGCCGCCACGGGCGCGTCGGCGCGCGCCACGGTCGCTACCAGCGCCGGGAGATCGTCCAGCGGCGCGAGACCCCCAACGTGACCCGGTTGTGCGAGCACCGATGTGGACGACGCCATCCAGGCGGCAGCCAGCAGACCGAGCGACACGCGCCGGCGGAGAGGGGAGAAGAAAATGGAGTTCATGGTGACCTTGTGGGTTCTGGGGGTTTTCAGATGTGCCACGGCTCGCGCATGGCGCGGTCCCGCATGGCATTGGCCTCCGGATCTCCGACGAACTCCTCCCGCAAGGGGTCGTATTGAAGGGTCTTGCCGCGCATCCAGGAGATGGCGGCCGCATGCGACGCCAGGTGCGAATGGCGCATCACCTTGCTGTTGCAGGCCGGCAATCCGCGGGATCGCACGCAGTCGAGGAAGTTCCGTGTGTGCGCCGCGGCGTTCGTCCCCGCCGTGGCCGCGAACTGGCGCATGCCGGACTTGAGGGTCTCGGGGTAGGTCACGATCTGTCCGGTGTCGCCGGTCTCCACCCAGCCTTCATCCCCGATGTACCGCACCGGGCAGGTGCCGTTGGAGGTGCGGTAGTGCGGATCCCGATTCCCGAAGGGGGTATCCAGGAAGTCGATGATCAGGGTGACACCGTTGGCGTAGCGCGCGGTGATCTTCTCCTTCGACGGCTCGAACGAGACGGGTCCCGTCTCATCGGCGTCGTTCGCCCACTGACAGAGGTCCACCGTGTGCGCCGCCCAGTCGAGAATGGCGGCGCCGGAATCGAAATCATAGTGCCCGCGCCAGCCTCCGTTGACGTAGGTGCGGTTGAACGGCCGCCAAGGCGAGGGCCCCAGCCAGCGGTCCCAATCACATTCCTCGGCCGGGGGTTCCGGCTCGGCCGGGAGCCAGTCGTAACTCACTTTAGGCCGGTAGCACGACGCGTGCAGGGTATGGATCTTGCCCAGGCGTCCGCTGCGCGCGAGGTAGTGCGCGAACTGGAAGTTCGCCACGCTACGCCGCTGCGTGCCCGCCTGGAACACACGTCCATAGCGCTGGATGGTGTCGTCCAAGGCCTGGCATTGGCCCATGGTGAGTCCGCAGGGCTTCTCCGAATAGACGTCCTTCCCGGCGCGCGCGGCGATGATCGACCCGAGCGCGTGCCAGTGATCTCCGGTGGCGATCAGCACGGCATCGAGGTCGGAACGCGCCAGCAGGTCGTGGAAGTCGCGGTACATGGCGCAGTCCTGATTGCCGTACTTCTTGTCGGCCATCGCCTTCACCGATTCCCGACGCGTGCGTTGCACGTCGCAGATGCCGACGAAGCGCACATCCTTCTCGCCCATCATGCACTCGAGCACGTGGCGCCCACGCGACCCGATGCCGATGGCACCGAGCACGATCTGCTCGGAGGGGGCCACCATGCCGTCGCGGCCGAGGGCGCGGGCGGGGATGAAGGTCGGGATCGCGATGGCCGAGGCGCCGACCGCCAGGGATCCGCGCAGAAAGGCGCGGCGTGTCAGGGGATTCGAACGGGAGGCTTTCATGGGTGATGGCCTTCCTGCGTTCCCCGCGGAACGCGCAGGAGAGCATTTCGGTTTGCACCCCCATCACGCGCACAGGCGCGCCCCGTTGTCCGCCAAAATGGGGCCGGACTCGCAGCCCTCACCGCGCGCGCCGCTTCAGATGGCGATCCGCGAAGTCGAGGTAACGATTCCAGTCATAGAGCGTGACCTCATGGTCCCCGGTGCGGACGTGGTACCCGATGAAGTCGCCCACCGGCTGGTTCACGCGCGGCCAGACGGCGGTTCCCAGCCCACCCTTCCCGAAGAGCGCGTAAACCGGTTCAGCGCCCTGCGCGGCGAGGAATTCACCCCGCGGATCCGCCCACAGATCCTTCTCGGCGCTGGCGACATACACCGGACGCGGCGCCATCAGAGCGAGGAGCTCGTGCTGGTCCACGGGAAGTTCCGCCTCGCGATGGCCGTATTGCTTGAAGTTCGTGCAAAACCAGTACGGCGCGAGCGCGTTGATGCGGGCGGTGGTCTCCCCAAAGACGCGACGGGCCAGCGCGGCGCCGCCCTCGCCGGAATTATTGGAGATCACCATGGCAAAGCGCTCGTCCTGCGCCCCAGCCCACAAGGCCGCCTTGCCCAGCCGGGAATGCCCAAGCACCGCCACGCGTTGCGCATCCACACGCGACTCGGTCTCGAGGAAATCCAGGGCGCGACTCAGTCCCCAGGCCCAGGCTCCCAGGGCGCCCCAGTCCGAGTCGGCGAGGGGAAACCCCGTCGCGTTCGGGTCCACCGCCCGGGCAGGGTCGACGGGAAACACGCCACGCACTCCCGCGCGCCAGCCTTCCACGTGGTCCGGCTCAATGTCGCCGTAATAGACCGTCGCCAGGGCGTACCCCCGCGCCAGGATGTCGGCGACCGGCCAGCGCGTGGATTCCGTGCCGCGCGAGGCTTCCGTGGCGCGATGATTGACCCGCCCTTCCTTGGGCTCATTGCGCACCCAGCGGTCGGTCACCGGAAGGTCGGGCTCGAAGGTCACTCCCTGGTTCCCTTTGAAATTGAGACCCAGGAATGCGGGCACCGGCCGGGTGGACCCCTGTGGCAGATACAGCAGCACCGTCATCGAGGGACCGTCCTCCCGTCCCGTGAAACAAACGCGCACCTCGCGCCGGATCGCCCGCCCGCCCAGCGCACCGCGCACTTCGGACACCGGCACGAATCGCAGCGCGGCGGGCGGCGCCGGGCTGTGCCCGTACACCTGATCCCGAAACAGCTCGAGCACCTCGGCTCGCCGCTGCCGGCGCCATTCGCGGGCCGAGCGCACGATCCGGCCATCGCTGAACTTCAACGGGTCGGGAAGGGTGTAGGCCGGGACGAGCCCCTCGTCGTAGTTGGTCTCCGGCTCCGCGGCATGGACGCCCACCAATCCCAGGATCCCGCCCAGGAACAACGCCACCCGCCCAGGCGCCCACCCCATCCCGCGCGGCCACGCACCGGTCCTCACCGCATTTCCTCCTCACGCACGCCTGCGCGCTCGAACATCTCCTTCAAGGTGACCGCCGCGCCGCCTCGTCGCTTGCTCTCATCCGCCGCTTCCATGAAGGCCATGATCTCCAGCGTTTCCCGCACCGACACCGGCGCCACGCGAGTCTGGAAGAATTTCACGATCTCCACCACCAACGGGCCGTATCCGTCGAAGGCGCCAGCCGGCGACTCACCCTTCTCCCCGCGCGCCAGTCCACCGTACCCCTCGCGTTCGCGGTACACGCCGGGGCGATCCCCGGTCCAGACACCCCGGACCTCGATCTTCCCCTCGGTCGTGGTCCCGCGTTTCACCGAGAGGCAGCCCGTGCCCATCAGGGTGAACAACGATTCCACGCCGTGAATGCCGTACCAGAACAGATCCGGATGCGTGGGATCGAGGTGACAGGGGCTGAACGTTTCGGCGGACAACACCTTGCCCAGCGAGCCCTGGCGCACCGCTTGGGTGGCCTTGCCATAGCGCAACGACGAGGAACTGAACACCGGCACCCGCGCCGCGCGCGCGAGACGGAAGATCTCCGCCGCATCCTTCAGCGAGGCGGCCATCGGTTTGTCGATGTACAGCGGCTTCCCCGCGGCAATCACCGGCCGCGCCTGTTCCAAATGCGGACGTCCATCCACGCTCTCGAGGAGCACGACATCCACCTGCCGGCACATCTCCTCGATCGAATCGCAGATCGTGACCCCCCACTTCTCCTTCAGCTCCTTGGTGTACTCCTCCACCCGTGACCAGCTCGATTCAATGTCGCGGCTGCCCCCCTTGTACGCCGCCACCACGCGCGCGCCGGGCACGAAATCCTTCGCCTGCGAATCGTGCAGGATCTTGGTGAACGCGGTGGAGTGTGAGGTGTCCAGGCCGATCACGCCCACGCGCAGATCGGCGGCGGCGGCGCGGCTGGAGGTCAAGGCACTCAGAGCGAGGAGGAGCACGGTGGGGAGCCAGGCAGGGATGGGTTTCATGGCGGTCGGGAGTCGGGGATGGTGACGGGGACCAGGCTAGGCGCGGTGGAGGTGGGATTGGGCCAATTTCAATTCAGGACCCAGGTGGCTCCCTCGGCTTCGAGG
Organism: Verrucomicrobiales bacterium; assembly: GCA_020845805.1. Taxonomy (GTDB): domain Bacteria; phylum Verrucomicrobiota; class Verrucomicrobiia; order Limisphaerales; family CAIMTB01; genus CAIMTB01. The sequence continues at coordinate 6,005 of JADLFD010000064.1, forward strand.
CGCACGGTCTCGGGCATGGACCGCGGATCGAGTCGCAGGACCACACGATGGCGCCCGGCAGGAACGTCGCCGCTGACTTCGGCTCCCGAGCCGAGCTGCTTTCCCGCCACCCAGATTTCGGCGTTGGGCACGGTGGATCGGAATCGCACGGGGCCGGCGGTGGTGTGGTCGAGTTCAGATACCAGAATCACCGCAACCTTCGAGGTCCAGGCCTGCGCCTTCACGGCCTCGTTCAGCACCTCACGCGACAAGGTGCCATTCACCAGCGCCAGCAACGGGACCCAACGACGGTCGGTGAACGGCCGGGTCCAGAACCATTCCGCATCGTTGTTCTGGAGATCCGTGTGCACCACGTTGGCCACCTGCCAGACCCGCGCGACACCGCCCCGGCTGGCGTCGAAATCGCCCGGCTTGCCGAGCCGGCTCAGGAAGGCAAACAGATCGAGGCGCTCGCGTTCGTTGAGGGGTTCGACCAACCCGGCGGGCATGAGGGAGAGCTTGCCCATCTCGCGGCGCGCGAGGGTGGATTTGGGCACGACCACCTCCTGGCCGGCGGCATTGCGCAGGACGAGTTGCTCCTGGGTCTCACGAGCCAACGTGCCCGTGGCTTCTTCGCCATCGCGCGTCTCGACGATGATGGAGTGGTAACCCTCCTTGATCTTCGCGTTCGGCAGGAGCAGGGATTCGACCAGGTAGTCCATCGGCGCACTGGCCCCGATGCTGGTCATGTCGGGCCCCACCTTGCCCCCGGCGCCGCCGATGGCGTGGCACGTCGTGCAGGCGATGTCGGCGCGCCGGTACACTTTCTCGCCGCGATACGGATCTCCCGACGCGGAGGCTCTGGCGGCGAGTTCACGAATGACCACGTCGGTCATCGCCTGCGCATCGGAGGCGAGCCCTCCGGCACGAGCCAACGCACCGACGAGGTCCAGGTCGTCGCGACCGCCTTCGCGCGCCACGCGCACGCCGGCACGCGCCACGACCTCGGGAAGCTTCGTGTCTCCCAGCGCTTCACGCAGCGGCAGGGACGCCCCTTTGATGGCCAGCAGGGAACGCCAGAAGGCGAGCGCACTGGTTTCGTCGGTGAGACTGGTGGCCACCGCCACCGCCGCCGGAAAACCCGCGGTGGCATCGAGCGCCGCGAGGCTGGTCGCGGCGGACTGCCGCACCCCGGCCTCCACGCCGGGAGCGGACAACCGTTTGAGTCCGAGGATCACCGATTCTCCCCCGATGTTGCGCAGCGCCTCGAACGCCGTCGACCGCTCGTCCACGCCCGCGGCAGGGTTCGCCGCCACGGAATCCAACAGCACGCTCAAAGCCGCGCCGATGTCCTTCCACTGACCTGACAACCTCGCGGCCTCGGTGCGCACCAGGGGAGATGTGTGCTTCAAAAACCCGGACACGGAAGCCGGATCCTGCCCTGGCTTCAGCTTGCGCGTGCGACTGGCGTCACCCAGCGCACGCAGCACCCGCACCGTCGCAGCCTCGTCGAAACCTCCCGCCACGGCCTGATTCAACAACCGCTGCAACGCCTCGGCCGAGCCGGCAGCTCCGATCACCTCGATCCACGGCCCCGAACCGTCGCGCGCCAGCGGCCGGTCGCCCAACACCTGGACCAACACGCGACCCACCTGCTCCGCCTTGAGCGCCTTGAGCGCAAACTCCAACTGCTTCTCGCGGCCTTCGGCTTTCCAAGCGCCACTCTTCACCGACTCGATCCAGGGCTCGGACAGATCGTTGATGGTCAGCCAGAGCGCGTAGTCCAGCGTGCGATCCATCGGCAACTCCAGCACACTCAGCGCCAACTCCGCGGCGCGGGCCGACGGAATCTTCGACAGTGCGCGCAACGCTTCCACGCGCACCTTGGGCGACTCATCCCGAACCAATCGGCCCAGCAGGGATAGCCGCGGGTCGTCGGCCGCGCGCACACCCAGCAGGGTGGTGCCGATCACCGTCCAAAGCGCCGCGCGTTTCATGCGTACGCGCGAGTGCCGAAGCC
>JADLFD010000065.1 GCA_020845805.1 Verrucomicrobiales bacterium
CAGACGTAGCGATGGTCGAGACGTGCGGCGGCGGGGAGGGGCATGCGGCGCGGTTAGGAATTCCGTGTCGGGGTTGGCCTGGGATCGGGGCGGAGCCGGGCGAGCGTGTCGAGGAACGCGTCGAGGTGTTCGGGTTGATGGAGGGCACTGAGCGTGAGGCGCAGGCGTGCCTGTCCGCGGGCGACGGTGGGATGCCGGATGGCGGGGACGAGGAAGCCGTGCGCGCGGAGCGCGCTGGCCAGGGTGAGGGCATTGGCCTCGTCCCCGATGCGCAGGGGCAGGATGGGGGAGGCCGGGGGCGGGAGTTCCCAACCCTGGCGGGTGAGACCGGCGTGCAGGTGGGGCACATTCCGACCCAGGTGTTCCGCGCGGGCGGCGCCCTCGGGGGATTGAACGAGGCGGAGGGCGGCCAGGGCAGCGGTGGCGTTGGCGGGGGGCGGCGCGGTGGAGAACAGGAAGCTGCGCGCGTCATGGATCAGCACGTCGTGCAAGAGTCGGGAGCCGGCGATGAAGCCGCCGGCAACGCCGAGGGCCTTGCCCAGGGTGCCCAGGGTGACTTCCACGCGGTCGCGCACGCCGAGCGCCTCGATCCAACCGGCCCGTCGCGGACCCAGCAGGCCGGTGGCGTGCGCCTCATCCACCAGGAGCCAGGCGCCGGCGGCGTCCTTGACGTCGGCCAACGCCTGCAGCGGCGCGAGATCGCCGTCCATGGAGAACACGGACTCCGTAACCACGAGCGTCGCGGCGGGTCGGGAGCGAGGGGGGAGCGTGGTGGAGTGGCGGGTGCGTCGGGATTGCTCGGAGCGCAGCACGCGTTCGAGATCGACGGGGTCGTTGTGTCGGAAGACGCGGAGTTGGGCGCCGCTCAGCCGCGCGCCATCCACGAGGCAGGCGTGGGCGAGGCGGTCGAGGATCACCGTATCGCCGGGGCCGACCAGGGCGGGGATGGTTCCGAGCGCGGTGGTGTATCCGGAGGCGAAGGTGAGGGCGGCTTCGGTACCTTTGAACTCGGCCAGGGCTTCTTCGAGCGCGTGATGGGGTTCGAGGGAGCCGCAGATCAGGCGGGAGGCGGTGGAGCCGGCGCCGAACGTAGCCGCGCCGTCGCGAGCGGCTTCGACCACGAGCGGGTGTTGGGCTAGGCCGAGGTAGTCGTTGGAGGCGAACTGGACAAAGCGATCGCCGTGGGAGTCGAGGGAGACGCCGTGCGTCCGAGCGACTCGCCGGAGTTTGCGGGTGAGGTGGGAGTGGGCGAGGTGCGCGAGGCGTTGCGCGAGGGCGTTGGCGAGGCTGGAGGGGGCCTGATCGGCGGGGTGAACAGGGTTTGGGGATCGGCTCGCCACGGTTTAGATATCGTTAACGCCAGCTCTTGATGGCCAGTTATGGGCTTTAATACCGGCATTTTCCATTAAAGGCATTGACGGATCGAATGGGGCTGGCTTACAGGGGGAGCCGCTGAGGTAGCCATACCTCGGTTCCTCCCGGCCCAGCGGCACTTGTGCATTAGTGTCGCTGGGTTTTTTTCTGGGCGCGTGAAGTGGGGGCATAGCGACGGGAGACGACGAGCAGGGCGGGGAGGGTGATGAGCCCGGCGAGCATGGCGGTGGACACGCCGACCGACATGACGAAGCCGAGGCTGACGATGCCCTGGTGTTTGGCGAGGATGAGGCTGCCGAAACCAGCCACGGTGGTGAGCCCGGAGACGAGGACGGCTTTGCCGGTGCTTTTGGCAAGGATGGCGGGGTCTTGTTCCTCGGCGAAACGGGTGAGGATATGCACTCCGTAGGTGACGCCGATCCCGACGACCAGCGGGAGGGTCATGATATTGGCGGGATTGAAGGGCACCCCGAACCAGCCCATGAAGCCGAGGAGCCAGGCCCCGGCGAAGGCGACCGGGACCAGGGCGAGGAGGACGGCGAGGAGGCTGCGGAACTGGATGAGGACCAGCACGGCCATGGCGGCGAGGGCGTACCAGCCGGCCTCCTCGTAACTGACCTTGAGGAGGTTGGTGTACTCGTAGAGCTGCACCGGGTCGCCGGTGACGTCGGGGACGACCTGGCGGAGTTCGCCGACGAACTTGGCCTGATTGGTGCGGATCCAGACGTCCACGTTGGGATAGACTTGGAGGAGGAGTTTGCCGGTATTTCCCACGAAACGGTTCCTGATGGGGCCGGGGAGGTCCTCCACCCGCAGGGGAGCTGAGTAATCCTGGGTTTTGAGGGTTTCGAAGGTGTCACGGAGGTCTTCGAAGAGAGCGGTTTCGAAGGCGGCGAGCTTGCGCGTGGCGCGGCTGCGGTCGCCGGCGTTCATGACACTGCGGAATTCGCCGAGGGCGGCGCGGAGGGTGCGCAGTTGGCCTTCGAGTTCGCGTTGGGAAGGCTCTTGGTGAACGGATTCGATGGCCTGGCCGAGGTAGCCTTGCAGGGACCAGAGGGTTTGGCTGAGGTCGGGGATGTTGGGAGGCGCTTCGGGCGGATCGGGCAGGCGCAGGGGGGCAAGGTCGGCGGCGATGCCGGCAATGGATTTGAGTTTGGGGGTGGGATCCGCGGCGAGCAGACGGGCGATGGAATCGACGTCGGCGACGGAGGACAGGTTGGTGAGGCGGTTTTGGAGGGCGACCGCATGAGCGGCGTTGCTGGCGACCACGGCGCCGAAGAGGACCGAGCGCGGCGTGGAGTTCATCAGCTTCTTCTCATACTCCACTGCGGGCAGGTCCTTGCTTTGGAGATTGCGCAGGTCGTAGTCGAAGTAGACGTGCTTGAACTGGGTGGCGCAGAGGGCGGTGAAGGCGAAGCTCAGGATGAGGACGGTGCCGGCGCGGCGGAGGAGGGTGAGCTCGAAGCGTTCGCGCAGGGAGATGCGGGGTTCGGGGTGACCGCGGTCGAGCTGGTTTTGGCGGCCTTTGAGGAGCATGACCGGGAGCATGGTCATCATGGGGACGAGCGAGACCAGGAGTCCGCCTCCGGTGATGATGCCCATCTCACTGACTCCGGCGAAGTCGGTGAAGGCCATGGCGAAGAAGGCGCCGGCGGTGGTGAGGGCGCCCGTGAAGATGCCTTCCCCGGTATTGACCATGGCCTTGCGCAGGGCGAGTTGGCGGCTGAGGCCGAGCCGCAGTTCCTCCTCATAGCGGGTGATGAGGTGGACCCCGAAATCGACGGCCATGCCCACGAGCATGGGGGCAAAGGTGATGGTGAGGATGTTGAGGCGTCCGACCACCGCCGTGGTGTAGCCCATGCTGTAGCAGAGGCCGATGACGAGGCAGAACATCGCCTTCAACGGGCGACCGGTTTCCTGGTAGCCGAAGATGAAGATGAGGGCGACGAGGATGAGGGAGACGACGGTGGCGAGCAGGGTATCGCGCTGGGACTGCAGCATCTCTTCGCGCTCGAGGATGGAGCCGCCGGTGATGTCGGCGTTGACGCCGGGGACTTCGAGGCGCGTGAGCTGCATGAGCTCGCGGAGACGCACGATGGCATCCCCGGTGACTTCCCGGCTGAGCGGGCGCAGCGAGAGCAGGAACATGCGTCCGTTGAGGTAGGTGAGGTACACCTTGCGCTCGGCTTCGGGTCCGCCGCCGAAGAGGGCGTTGACGCCGGGGGACGGAGGGGTGCCGGGGCGGTGGATGCTGTCGGTGGCCTGGCGGACGATGCGTTCGAGGGCAGGCAAGGCGCCGACGAGCGATTCCTGTTCGCTTTCGGAGGCGCGCTGGGCGGAGCGGAACTGACGGTTTACCAGCTGGAAGAGGGAGCCGAGGTTGGTGGTGGTGGCGATGCGATCGAGGAAGGGACGATAGTCGCGCAGGGTGCGCTGGAGTTCGGTCAGCTGGGACGGCTCGAGGAACTGGAGTGCCTTGGAGCCCAGCATCGGCAGGTCGCCGCGGAAGAAGATGTCGGTGAAGAGATTGGTTTCGACTGCGACCCGGGCACCGAGGCGCTCGATGAACTGGCGATTCTTCTCGGGGGTTTCGCTCTCGACGATCACCACGATGTCGTCTTCGGCGGAGAACTCCTTCCGAAACTCGAGGAAGATGCGGTGGTAATGGAGTTGATCGCTGACCAGCGCGTTGCGGCTGGTGGAGAATTCCAGGGACCGGACGGTGTAGAAGACGCAGACGACGGCGAGCGCGATCTGGGGCCAGAAAAACCACCGCGGGTGGTGGAGCACGGCGTCGGCCACGCGGCGGAGGGCGCGAAGAGTCAGGCTGTCATGATGGGGATCCATCGTACGGCGACGGCAGGTGAAGAAGCCTGCCGCAGGTGAGCCTCCCAGTGCAATGACGCGACCGCGGCTTTGAATCTTGTCTCGCCGAGGCGACGCGGTAGCGTGGCCGCCCCGTGGAAGCGGGCTCGTCGTCGGCGCCGGCCCTCCGCGGCCGGATCAGGGCGGCAGCGGGCAGGCCGTCCACGGACTGGGGAAGAGTCGAAGCATGGCGAACGTGGTAGCGTCCGGAAAAATGCGTTTGGGCGTCCTGGGTTCGGGCAAGGGCTCGAACTTCGTGGCCATTGCGGAGGCGTGCGCGGCGGGGCGCGTGCCTGCCGAGGTGGCGGTGGTCCTGAGCGACGTGGCGGGGGCAGGCATCCTGGACCGGGCGCGATCGATGGGGATCGACGCGCGGCATGTGTCTCCGGGCGCGTTTCGCACCAAGCTGGACGAGGCGGCGGAGTTGGAGGTGGTGCGCATACTGCGCGAGGCGCGCGTGGATTGGGTGGTCCTGGCGGGATTCATGCGCATCCTGAAGTCGGGTTTTCTCCGCGCGTTTCCGA
>JADLFD010000066.1 GCA_020845805.1 Verrucomicrobiales bacterium
GGGACCACGACCGCAGCGAAATGTGAGGATGAGAGCATGGCAGGTGGACCAGGGTCCCGGGGGGGCGGCGAGGCTTCGACGCCACGTCGCAGCCTCGCCCCACGGAACGGTCCCCCCTGCCTTACCGGAAAACCGCGTGAAGGTTACGGCCGGGCCGATCCCATACCTGGACCGGCCCCAACCCTCACGACGTCCCGTCGCACCAGGACGGGCGTATTACTCCACCCACACGCGTGCGCGGAAGAACGGCGGGGCGTTGGTCCCCAGGGGCTGGCTATGCACCAGGAGCTGGTCGTTGCCCGTCACCCGGGACAGGTCGGGCACCGGCAGCCAGAGTCCGCGGGCTGGATCCTCTGCCACTTCGAGCGTGTAGTATCGGATCCGCCCCTCCATTCCGGCGCCCGCCGAGCGCAGCGCGCGGAACGAAACGTGCAGGGACTCGCCGTCCTTCTGAATCGCCAGCCGGAAGACATCGCCGGTCGACCGGGCGTCCGTGCCGGCCACGTATTCCGACCGATCCGAAGCCCCGTCGCCGTCGGTGTCCTCGTCCATGGCGCGAGTGGTGGTGCCGAAGGTGGCCAGTTCCCATCCGTCGGGCACCCCATCGCCATCCGTGTCCACTCCGGCGCCCAAGTCGAGGCGCAGCGCCGTGCCGGGTTCGGTGACTTGGTGGACCACTTGGTGGGCAACGGCGTTGCCGTGGCGCACCGTGATCACCAGGGATTCTCCCAGCACGGCCTGGGCCGGCGTGGCCTCCGCTGCCCCGGCGACCGGAATCCGCAGCGAGTAGTAGAACGGGCCCATCGAAGCGCGCGAACCCATGCGATACGACGCGATGACCGGCCCCGCATAAGTTCGCCGGGCCTCGATGACGTAACCCGTGTCGGCGCGCGTGATGGGGCGTCCGGCCACGGCGATGGTGCCGTAGAGCAGGTGGTCCGGCAGGGGTACGGCCGCCGCACCGCGGGTGACGAACCCGAGCAGGAGCGCGCCCCACAGGACAAGCCCGGCCCCGCGCCGGCCCATGGGAAGGGAGTCCATCCAGGAAGTCTTCATGATCAGATGATGGGGAGGATGAGGGTGCGGGGGCGTGCCTAGTTGCCGCTGACCGAATAGGTCTGGAAGTACAGCTTCACGTCCTCGACCGAATCGATGAACTGGTTCAGGCCTTTGGTGGGTTCGCTCAAGAGATAGGCCCCCGGGATGATGAGGACCCATTGGGAATTCCACACGGAACGTCCCACCAGACGCGTGCTCTCGTTGAACTGCTCGAGATCGAACGCGGCATCCTGGTACACCCGGAAGGCCGAATGCCGGCGGATCGGAGTGAAACTGCCGTCCACCGACGGAAACACCGGGAAGCCGGACATGCTGTCGAGCTCGGCGTCGCTGAGCGGGAACGGGATGGGAATGCGCTGGTCCAGTACCTGCCAGTCGCGCACGAGGAAGTCGTCGCCATCCGAGGCGCGTAGCCGATCGGTGCCCACCGGCACGAGATAGGCCCGCGGCTTGGTCGCGAGGTTCGCACCGTCGTAGCCGGTGAACCACACCGCCACCGACCGGATGCGCGTGGCGAACTCCGACGGATCGTAGCTCGAATCGAGCGGCCCGAGCTCCTGGTCGAAGAAATTGCGCCCCGCGGTGATGGTGGTGCCGAAGCGCAGCACGATTCCGGGCTGCGCCCCCGCTGATTCCGGGGCGAACGGCCGGCAATAGCGTCGGAACTCCGGCACGTCCCAAAGATTGGTGACGATCGCGTCGCGCAAATGGTTCCTCCACGCGTCATCCGACAGCGTGTTGGTCGGGGAGCTGGGAAGGATCCGAAACGCCTCGGTGCGGAGCGAGAAGCGTGATTTCTCGGGTCGATCGTTGTTCAGGCCGAGCTGCCCCTTGAGCACATTGAAGTTCTGGCTCATGCGCCCAAGGATGCTGGCCAGGCCGACGCGGCTGACCACCGGCTGGCCGTCGCTCAGTTCCCCGAGGTTGCGCTCGGCGGGGATCAGGGAGCGGAAGGAACCCTGCCCACCGGCGGGTTCGCCCAGGTTGAGCTCGTAGTCATAGGCCGCGGCCGCCAGGTACACGTAGTTGGCGGCGAGCTGGAACTGCGAATCGTACTTCTGCAACGCGTCGTTGCGGAAGACGCGGAGCCCCAGGTCACGGTACCGATCCGCCTGGATGGTGCCGGCCGTGATTTCGCGGAACACCGTGCGCGCGACCAGGACGCGGTTGCCCTCGGCGATGGTCGCCTCCAGGTCGCGGGCCGCCTGCAGAAGCGCCTGGTTGGCGTTGAACAGGTCCAGCCGCAGGACCGCCTCGTCACGGAGCGCGCCCTCGAACTCCTTGACCTGCTCGGCCAGCTCGAAGGTGGCGTCCTGGTTCTCGAGGTCGATCTCGGCGCTCATTTCGATCGCTTCCTTGACTGGATCGAGCGCGATTTCGGCGACTTCCGCCGCGACGGCCAGCTTGTCGGGGACCGCCGCCGTGAAGGTCTTGGCGATGTAGAGGGAGGCCTGGACCGGGGCGAAGGCATCCACCGACAACCCCACCATATCCGGCACGGCAGCCTCCAGGGCTGCGTAGGCATCCTTCAGGGTGTCCGAGGTGGTCTCATGGATGGCCTTCACGATCTTCAGCACCGAGACCGCACTGCTGAGGGCGCCCACCTCAGCCGCCCGCGCGACCATCAGGTTGTTCTTGTCGCGCTTCAGTCCGTAGCGCAGGTCCAGCACATCCGCCTTCTCGGTCAGGTCTTCCACCAGGTTTTCATACTGGGTCAGGGTCTGCCGCAGCTGGCTCTGGGCGAGCATCAACGCACGCAACTGCGTCTGCAGCCGGCCCTCCGCCCGGCGCTTGCCCCAGGTGTCGGGCGCCTCGAAGGCGTAGTCCCGCGTGCTGACCGGGTAGTCCACCTCGATCAGCAGTTCTTCCGCGCTGGGATTGAGACGTTCTTCCGCTAGCGCGCTGAGGACGATGTCCCACTTCCCGGTGATTCCCTTGAGATGGGTGTCCACATGATCCCAGGCCTCGGGCGGACGGTGGTTCGAGGCGGTCACGTCGAGTTCGTCGATGTACATCCAGTGCGCGAGATCCGGGCCGCTGTAATCGGCGGGATAAGCGCCGCCCGGTCCCAGGTCGCCCTGGTAGGGATACCCGTAGATCTCGATGAGGTCGTTCAGGTAGGACGCCTCCTGCTCCGCCACCGCCACGGAGTAGTCCGAGACGCTGTTCTGCTGCTTCCTCAGCTCGGCACTCAGTGCGCTGGCGCGGTTGAAGGTGTTCTCCGCGTTCTTCAGGGCCTGCAGCGCGCGTTGATAGATCTGTTCGAAGTGCGTGTTGCGGACCGCGCCGGTGTGCAACAGGTCGGGGTCGAGGTCGAACGGCACCACGCCGCTCGCGAAGCCGAGGGGGTTGAACCCAGCATCCGAGCGGTCCAGGACTTTCAGTGCGGCATCGGTCTCGGTGACGATCTGCATGAGCTCCGGGACGGTCGTGCGATCGACTTTCTGGATGCCCGTGTGATTCACATTGGTGTCGACCGCCGGGAGGACCGAGTTACCCACCACCCAGTCGAAGTAGGAGGACTGCGCGACGCGCCGGCTCCAGTCCACCACACCCCAGGCGCGGACCTGGTTCGGATCGCTTCCGCCCACCAGCAGGGCCAGTGGATCGTCGGAGTAATTGAGGCGGTAGGTGCGATCCACGATCTGCGCGCCCGCGCGGGCCCGGGACGCGGCGAGACGCGCGAACCGGCGCTCGTCCTGGTAGTTCACTTCGATGGGAACGCCGGCGACGAGCGTCTGCTCCGGGCGTGGGTGCCAGATGAAGTTGGTGTGGCGAAGAAGGTCGTAGTAGCCGGTCAGCGCCGTGAGGTAATGCCCCCAGGCATCGCCATGACCCTGCGGATAAAGGATCCGCGCATCGGCGGCGTTGATGAAACCATCCCCGTTCTGGTCCGGCACGCCGTAGGTGGCCACGTAGGCCGTCTCGCCGTCCCGGCCGGTAAAGTTCCAGAAGAGCCGGTTGTATACCGGCGACGCATTCACGCCCTCCAGCCGGTCGTCGCGCCCGCGCAACAGCGCCAGCTCCTCGTCCAGCAACGAGCTGGCTTGGTTCTGGAAGGCGAAGACGGAGGAGGCCAGGCTGCCCAGGCTGGTGGAATCCGTGGTCAGTCCGATGGTCGGATCCGCGGCATCCGCGAACGCCTCGTCGGCATGGAGCGCATACAGGTCGGCCAGGTTGCCGGCCGCGTTCAGGAGGGCGCGGTCGGCGGGCTCAAAGGCCACCGCCGGACTGCCGTCGATGCTCAGGTCCCGGGCGCGGTGGAGCACGGTAGAATAGATCTGGATCAACCCGAACTGATCCAGAGAGTCCGGATTCAGCGCCACATCCCCGTCATACCGTTCCCCGGCACTGACCAGCGCGCTGGCCAGCGTGTTGGGCGCATAGTTCTCGAAATCACTGCTGCGTTGGCTGAACA
>JADLFD010000067.1 GCA_020845805.1 Verrucomicrobiales bacterium
AGGCCATGAGTTCGGAGTCCAGTCCGATTCCGCAGATCATCGCCGAGTCGGCGGGTGCCTTCGCGCATTTCCATGCCAATGACCGGAACCTGAAGGGACCCGGTTTTGGCGAGATCCAGTTCCAGCCAATCGCGGCGGCGCTGCGCGCGGCGGGTTATCGCGGGTATGTTTCCGTCGAGGTGTTCCGATTCGAGGAAGGCGCGGATCTCATCGCGCGCCAGAGCCTGGAGACCCTCCGCGCCGCGTTCCGGGAGGAGTCCGGTTCCTGACTTCGCCTTCTCGCCGACGCCACGCCGTCCCTTGTCCGAACTCCAACATGGCCGAACCCCAACCCGACGATCTGCTGGATTCCCAGGCGCTGGCGCAAGCCGAGGTGCTGGGTCTCCACGCGCGGCAGGTGGTCGAGGGCTATCTCGCGGGGGAGCATCGGTCGCCCTTTTTCGGTTTCGCCACGGAGTTCGCGCAGCATCGCGAATATTCGCAAGGGGATGACCTGCGGCATCTGGACTGGAAGGTGCTGGGCCGCACGGATCGGTATTACGTGAAGCAGTATGAGCAGGAGACGAACTTCGTCGCGCAGATCCTGCTCGATGGCAGCGAGTCTATGCGTTACGGCTCCGGCCGGATCTCGAAGCTGCACTATGGCAAGCAGCTGGCCGCGTGTCTGACCTACCTGATCCTGCTGCAGCGCGACGCGGTGGCGGTGGGGTTGTTCGATTCCGGGTTGCGCCGGTATCTGCCGCGCAGCAACAGCCGGTCCAACATCCATGTGGTGATGAGCCAGTTGGCGGCGTTCGAACCCGGAGCGGGCACGCAGATCGGCGCGGTCCTGCACGAGATGGCCCAGCAGGCACCTCGGCGTGGCATGGTGTTGCTGATCAGCGATCTCTTCGATGACGAGGACCGCATCCTGGAAGGAATCCAGCACCTGCGTTTCATCGGGCACGAAGTGGTGGTGTTCCATGTGCTCGACCCCGCGGAACTGGAGTTTCCATTTTCCGGCAACGTCGAGTTCGTGGGTCTGGAGGGCCTGCCGGCGCAGTTGACTCGCGCGCACGAGATCCGGAAGAGCTACCTGACCGAGTTGGAGGCGTTCCGCCGGCGCTTGCGCGAGGGATGCGAGCGGAATCAGTCGCACCTGGTGTCGGTGAACACTGCGGATTCGCTGAAGGAGACGCTGGGCGGCTATCTGGCGTTCCGGAAGAAGACGGCGCGCGCGAGGCGCGGGACGCGATAGGGCACGCACGGCATGTCTTTCCTCAATCCAGGCCTGCTTGCCCTTGCCGCCGCGGTGGCGATTCCGGTGCTCATTCATCTGCTGAACCGGCGTCGGTTCAAGCGGGTGACCTGGGCGGCGATGCGGTTCGTGCGCGCCAGCGTCGAGAAGAACCGGCGTCGCATGGAGCTGGAGGATTTGCTGCTCCTGCTGCTCCGCTGCCTGATCGTGGCGCTGTTCGCGGTCGCTCTGGCGCGTCCAGCCCTGCGCTCGGCAGCGGCCTTCCTGGGCACCGGCCGCGTGGCCGCCGTGATCGTGCTGGATCATTCGGCGAGCCTCGCCGCGGATGAGGGCGGCATGACGCGCATGGACGAGGCACGTGCTGCGGCGGAGGCGGTGGTGGATGCGTATCCCAGCGGCTCTTCCCTCGCGGTGTTGTTGTCCGGAGACCGTGTCACGGAGGAGTTGCCGGAGCCCACGCGGGATCCTCTGGCCGTGCGCCGCGCGTTGCGCGAGGCGCCCCTCAGCGATCTGGCGTCGGATCACGCGCCGGCCCTGGCGCGGGCGGCGGAGATTTTGCGGGAGACCAAAGCGCTTGGCAAAGAGGTGGTGCTGATCACCGACCGCCAGGCCCTGGGCTGGCGCCGGGTTTCGGAGGTCGGCGCGGCGCTGGGTGCCGCGGGAGCCGATGCCCGCCTGCGTGTGGTGCTGGTGGGAGGCGCCCTGGATGCCAACCTCGCTGTCAGCGCCCTGACGCTCTCCCCGGGTTTTGTGTCGTCCAGGGACCCGATCCGGCTGCATGCCGAGATCGCCAACCGCGGAACCGAGCCCATGCGCGATGTGCGCGCGACGGTGCACGTGGACCGTGGTCCGGCGGTGGACGAGGCGGTGCTCTCGACGCTGGGAGCAGGGGAGACGCGACGGGTGACCTTCTTCGCCAAGCTCCCCTCGGCGGGATTTCATGCGATCACCGTCAAGCTGCCCACGGACCGATTCCCGGCGGATGACGAACGCTCCGTGGTCGTTCGGGCTGTCGACCGCGTGCAGGTGATGGTGGTGGATGGCGACCCGGAATCGAACTCCGCCTTCTTCCTGCGGAACGCACTCCAACCGGTGCCCGAGGCGGAGGCGGCCGCCTATTATCTTCAACCCCGGGTCGTGCCGCCCGGACAGGTGGCGCTGGCGCGGTTGTCGGATTTCGATGCGGTGGTGCTGGCGGACATTCCGGCGCTGGCTGCGCCCGCGGTGGATGCGCTCACCCGTTACGTCGCCGAGGGGGGCGTGGTGCTGGTCTTTCCCGGGCCCCGCGCGCAAGCGGCCTTCTACAACGACGAACTGCTGAAACGTGCGGGATGGCTGCCCGCCGCACTGGGAACGCTGCGCGGGCAGCCCGAGGCTGGTCCGGACGAGCCGGGCTTCGCCTTGCAGGGCCCGCCTTACGATCATCCGGTGTTTTCGCTCTGGAACGAGCCCGGGTCCGGGTTGCTCACCGCGGCGCGGTTTCGCGCGGCCTGGCAATTGACCCCGGCGACCGCGCCCGCCATCCACGTCGCCGCCCAGGCCAACGCGACTTTGAGTCCGGGATCGATCACGAATCAGAGTTCGGCCGGCCGGGTCATGATTCGCTACAGCGACGGCGCTCCGGCGGTGGTGGAGCGTGAACTGGGCCTGGGCCGGGTGCTGATGTTTTCCAGCACCGCCGGCACGGCGTGGAACGATTTCGCCGTGCGGCCGGCGTTCCTCCCCTTGCTGCACCGGTCGGTGGCCAGCACCGCGGGTCGCCGCGACGTCCGGTACAACCTCGCCGTGGGCGACACCGCGTCGTTGCGCCTGGCGGCGGAATGGACCGGACGCGACGTGGGCGTGCTGGCGCCGGGCGAGCCGGAACGGCGTTTGACCCGCACGCTGCGCGCAGGGGTGTCGGGCGCGCTGCTGGAATTCGACGAGACTTCCCGCGCCGGTGTGTACCGCGTCGACGCCCCGGGAGAGGCGGCCGCGCTGCTGGCCTTCGCGACGCAACTCGACCCCGCGGAATCGGACCTGACGGAGTTGAGCGCCGAGCGCCTGGCAGAACTCGGTCGCTCCTGTCAGGTGGTCACGTGGAGTTCGGGAATGGACCTACGCGCCGCGTTTGATCGCGAGCGCGTCGGGGTGGAGCTCTGGCTGCCGCTCGCCCTGGCCGTGCTCCTGTTGGGCATCACCGAAACCTGGCTGGCCCAGACTTTCAGCCGGTCGAAGTGAGGACGCGCACCCGCACGCCATGAACCACTTCTTGCTCCAGCTGCTGGGTGTACGCACGGACGGTGCGGGGACCGTCGTGGGGGTCGGGTTTGAGTTCCAACCCGCCTTGGCCTGGGGTTGGGTGCTCCTGCTCCTGGCGATGGCGGTGGCCGCCGCGGTGCTCGCCTATCGACGCCGGGATGTCGTCCTCACGCCGCGGCGCCGGGCGGTGTTGCTCGGACTGCGTCTCCTCGCGCTCACCGGGTTGTGTCTGGTGTTTCTGCGGCCGGGACTGGTGCTCACCGTGGAGGGGTTGGTGCGACAGGCCCTGGTGCTGCTGTTCGATCAGAGTGCCAGCACCACCCTGCGCGATCCGCGCACGGAGGCGCCGGACCGGGTCCGCGCGGCGATTGCCGCGGGGCAGGTTTCCGCCTCGGGCGGGCTGAACCAACGCGTGCCCGAATCGACTGGCGCGCCGCTGGCCACGCGCCAGGAGGTTCTGCGGCACGCGCTGACCAATCGCGAATTGGCCTTGGTCGACCGGTTGCAGCGCGACTTCGACCTGCGGGTGGCGGGGTTCGCGGAGGGGCTCAGCCCGATGGCACTGGGACCCAGCGCCGCCCCGGCGGTCAGCGCGACCCGTGGGGGGACGAGCAACCGGGAGCCCGCTTCCGCTCCAGGTCTGCGTTGGTCTGCTTCCGCCATCTCCGAGGCGCTGCGCGCTGAGGGGCGTGAGTCCGCGCCGGGCTCGGCTTTGCGTGAGTTGGCGGATCGCGTTCGCGGGCGGTCCGTCTCCAGCGTGGTGCTGTTCACCGATGGCATCCGGAATGCCGGGTCGGAACCCCTGGAGGCCGCCGCCCGTCTGAAGGAAAGCGGCATGATGTTGCACGTGGTCGGGATGGGTACCGGCGCCCCGCGCGATCTGCTGGTGGCCGACGTGGTGGTGCCGGACGCGGTGTTTGTGCGCGACGAGGTGCCGGTGCGGGTCCGGTTTCTGGCACGCGGTCTCACGGGCCAGACGGTGAAGTTGTCCCTGAAGCTCGACGGGCAGGAGGTGACGTCGTCGGAAGTGGCGATTGCCGAAGACGGCGAGCGCGAGGTTTTCCTGAAGCTCACGCCCGAGCAGACGGGGGACTTCGAGATCACCGCCGAGTTGCCGGTGCGAGCGGACGAGATCCTTGCTGAGAACAACCGGCTGTCGCGCCGTTTGCGCGTGGTGGACGACAAGGTGAGGGTGCTGTTCCTGGAGCAATCGCCGCGCTGGGAGTTCCGGTATCTCCAGGCCCTGCTGTTGCGCGACCGTCGGGTGGATCTCAAATGCGTGCTGTTCGATGGCGATCCCGCCATCGCGCGCGGTCCAGGCACGCCTTATCTCGAGACGGTGCCGACGCGACGCGAGGACTTGTTTGCGTATGACCTGATTTTGTTCGGGGACATCGACCCCAAGAACTTCACGCCCGCGCAGCTCGATCTCTTCGGCGAATTTGTCGCCCGCTCCGGGGGATCCTTTTTGATGATCGCCGGGCGCCGGTTCAGTCCCTGGAGCTACCAGGACACGGCGCTGGAGCGGATCCTGCCGGTGGAGTTTGATCGCAGTGCGGCGGCGTCCGCGGCCACCGCGTTGTTCGACCGGCCCACCAAGCTGGAGCTCACCGCGAAGGGCAAGGCGAGCATCCTGCTGCGGATGTCCGAGGATGCGGCGGAGAATCAGCAGAAATGGGAGGCGTTGCCGCCGCTGTTCTGGACCGCGCCCGTGCGTCGCGCGAAACCGGCCGCGGAAGTGCTGGTGCAGGATCTGGGACGCGGGGAGGCCACCCCGCCGCTTCCGCTGGTGGCGCTGCAGCAGTATGGCGTGGGGCAGACCATGTTCGTGGGCAGCGACAACACCTGGCGCTGGCGTCGCAACCGGGGGGAGGAATTCTACGCCTCGTTCTGGGGCCGATCGATTCAGCGCCTGGCGCTGCAACACCTGCTGAGCGGCGGGCGCCGCACGCAACTGATGCTGGACCGCATGGTCGCCATGCCGGGCGAACGCGTGTCGGTCAGTGCGCGGTTGTTCGACTCGGCGTTCGAACCCCTGACCGATCCGCTGACGCGCGTGCTGGTGGATTTGGAGTCGGGTGGAGGGACGAAAAGCGCGACCGCCGAGTTGCTTCTGCGCCTGGTGCCCGACCAGCCCGGTCTGTTCCAGGGCGACTGGGTGGGCACCGTGCCCGGGCGCTATCGCTTTCGCGCGGGCGACACGGCGGTGGCCACCGCGGACCTCACGGTGCAGGACCGGTTGGTGGAGGTGGGCGAGACCGCGATGCAGGAGGGCGCGATGAGGTCCTGGGCGGCGGCGGGCGGGGGGGAGTTCTTTCGCGAGGAGGACCTGCACCGGTTGCCCGACGCGGTGAGTCGTCAGGCGCGTCGTGTCACTTCCCGCGTGGGCGTGGATCTCTGGTCGTCGCCGGCGTACTACCTGGTGGTCGTGCTGTTGTTCGGCCTGGAGTGGCTGATGCGCAAGATCTGGCAGTTGAAGTAAGAACGCCTGGTGCCGGTGGGTCCGGGACGTCCGCCTTGGCCGCCGGCGGGCTTCCGGTTAGGTTTTGCGCGATGAACATCACGGCCATCCATGTGGGCATGCGCGTGCGGCACCCGAACTACGGGCCGGGCACGGTGAAGGCGGTCGACGAACAGGCGGCGACGGTTCAGTTCGACGACGGGATCCGGCGGCAGGTGTCACCCGAAGCAAGCGGCCTCCAGCCGGCCGAGGCCCAGGTCGCGGTCGGCGGCCTCGAGATCCCCCTGGCGCAGTTCATCGAACAAACCGTCCGCGCCGTGGCGGATCGCATCGGACTCGAGCAACCCGACGCCGTGCGCGATGAACTGGCGGGTCGCTGGGGCGGCGGGCGCATGGTCCTGCATCCCACCGACCCCACCCTGGCCACCAAGGAAGTCCCCCTGGACACGTTCTTCCACAAGATCGTCATGATGCGGAACAATCTCCGCACCCTCGAGCAGCGCGTGAACTCGAGCGAGCGGTTGTCCGAGGCGGAGAAGTTTGACCTGCAGGGCTACATCACGCGCTGCTATGGCTCGATGACCACCTTCAACGTGCTCTTCCGGAGCAAGGAAGATCAGTTCAATTCGAAGGGCGAATCGTGAGTGAACGGCGCGTCATCGTGTTTCTCAAGTCGCCCCGGGCCGGCGAAGTGAAGACGCGGCTCGCGGTGGGGACCGATGCGCCGGCCGCCGCGGCGATCTATCGCGTGCTGCTCTCGCGGTCACTGGCGGCAGTCCGCCAGTTTCCCGGGGTGGAACTGCGGTTCACCCCGGACGATGCGGAGGCAGAAGTGCGCGCCCTGGGTGGCATCCAGGCGACCTGGCTGCTGCACGCGCAGGGACCCGGTGATCTTGGCGCACGCCTCGAGCGCGCGGTGGAGCAGGCCTTCGACGCGGGCCTTGAGGAGATCCTCGTGGTGGGGGCGGATTGTCCAGACATGGGGCCGGCGGATCTGGAGGCCGGATTCCGCGCGCTGGCGGCGCATTCGATGGTGGTGGGACCAGCCCGCGACGGCGGGTATTGGCTCATCGGGTTTCGCCGCGATGCACGACCTGTCCGCCGCTGGCTCGAGGGCGTGCCGTGGAGTACGGACGGTGTCCTGCGTGAGACGGAGCGACGTTGCGAAGCAGAGGGCGTATCCCTGGCACGGCTGCGCGAACTGCAGGACGTCGATACCCTGGACGACTGGCGCGAGTGGCTGCGGCGCGAAGCGGAGGAACGTTCGGGCGGGCCCGCGGCGAGGTGGGACTGAACGAAGTGGGATGAAGAGCGCCTTGCGTCATCCGTTCCGCGTAGCCTGGCGGTTGCCCGCGTTTCTCGCGGTCACCACCGCCGGCCTCCTGGACCATCGTTGGCGCTTGGCCCGTGCGGGGCGGGGGCAGGGGAACGATCCGCGCGCCGCCGCCGCGTGGATGACACGGTGGGCGCGCAACACCATGGGTTCCATCGGCGTGCGCCATGCGCACGAAGGCCCGGTGCCGAAGGAGGGTCTGATCGTGTGCAATCACCTGGGCTATCTCGACATCCCCGTGCTCGCCGCCAGCGGGAACATGGTGTTCGTCTCCAAGGCCGACGTGGAAAACTGGCCGCTGTTGGGCGCCCTGGCGCGTTGTGGCGGGACCCTCTTTCTCAAGCGCGAGCAGCGCTCCCACGTGGCGGCAGTCGCGGATGCGCTCGCGCCCATTGTGGAGTCCGGGACCGTCGTGGCCCTGTTTCCCGAGGGCACGAGCTCCGGGGGCGACGACATCCTGCCGTTCCGGTCCTCGCTGCTCGAGCCCGCCGCCTCGCGCGGGTGGCCCGTGACGCCCGCCTGGGTGCACTACGAATTGGAGGACGGCGTCGTGTCGGAGGATGTCGCGTACTGGCGCGAAATGACGTTCTTCCCGCACTTCCTCAACCTGCTGGCCAAGCGTTCCGTGCTGGGCCGGGTGCGATACGGCGCCCCCATCCGAGGGGTGAGCGACCGCAAGGAGCTCACCCGCCGGTTGCACGGCGAGGTCTCACGGATGATGCACGAGGGGCGCGCGCGACGCGCGAGGTGATCAGGTCCATTCGTCTGAAGACTCGGCGGGGATCCCATTCGCTTTTGAGGCGTTCCTCTCTCAGGCCACACGCACGTGGAAGCGCGTCGCCTGCCATGACCCGAGTTGTTGCAGGGCGCCTTTGAGCTGTGCGTGCAGCGTGCGCGCCGGGGGCAGGGCCCGCGACGCCATCACGATGCGGTTCTCAAAATCATCGAGTGCGATCACCCGCACCTCGGGAAAGCGCTGCGCCACGCAGGCGACGGCCCGGCTCCAGGAGACACCCCGCGGGCGCAGCAGGTTGAACAGCGCGATTCCGTTCCTATGGAGGTGCCGCGGAACCAGGGAGGGAAGTCGGTCCCAGGTGAGGTCCGGCTTGATGACCTCGGCGTCGCGGGCGACGGAGAGATCGTCGAGGATCACATCAAACCGAGCCTGCACCTCGAGCCAGGTTCCCGCCTCCGCTTGCTGCCAACGCAGAGGCTCCAACCAGGCGCAGCGATGGCGCCTGAGAATGCGGTGCCCGGTGGGATCGAGATCGACGGCGTGAATCGTGGCGCCGCTGTCCAGCGCGCGCAGGGCGGCAATGGTACCGCCGCCGCCGAAGCCCAGCACCGCGACGTCGGCCGCGGCCGCGTGCATCAGTGTGGCTGCGGCGAGCACATCGAACACACTGTGGGTCGGACCAGGCCGCGCCAGCATCTCGCTCAGCACGGTGCCATGCTGGAGCAGGCGCCAGCCGCGCGTCGTCCGGCGCAATTGCAGACCCGCGGCGGAGGATACCCGCGCCAAGGCGACGGAGGATCGACGGCGTTTCTTCATGGCGGCTGGAGCCGTGACGCTACGCGGGGCGCGCCTTGCGGCCACGCATATTCCGGATCGACCTGGCGCGGGGCAGGTCGTGGAATCGGGCCATCGCCATGCCTCATCCCACACCTTGGTCACGCCGTCGCTTCGCCGGGACGATGGCCCTGTCACTCGCCGCCACCGCGGGCGGATGTCGTGGACCCTCCCCCGTGCGTGGCTCTTCGGACGCGGCGCGCACGGTGCTGTTCGTGACCGATGGACGCAGCGCGATGATCCGCGACGACGGCTCGGGGTATGCCGAGTTCCGGTTCGAGGTGCCCAACCAGGTGACCTGGCAGCCGGCCGGGGTGTTCCCCGATGGCCGCCGGTTGCTGTTCCTCAGCATGGAAGCGCGTCGGGACGGACCCGGCCGACCGTTCGAGGAGTACTACACTCAGACGCCGACGCATTTGTGGAGTTACGACCCCGCGCGACGGGAGCTGAAGGAGTTGGTCACGCGCGACCGCCTGGCGGTCTTTTGTACGCCCCAGCTGATCCTCTCGAACGACCGACTGCTGGTGCAGGTGGTGAAAGATCGGGTGGGCCTGGTTTACAGCATGAATACGGACGGCTCGGACGCACGCCCCTTCACGCGCCCGGGTGAGGGGTTGCCCTATGGGATGGACCTGAGTCCGGACGGCCGCCGCGTGGCGTTTCATCTGGCCAGCCCGGAGGGATACCAGATTTGGACCTGTGACACGTCCGGGGGCGATCGCCGGAAACTGGCGGGGAGTTCCGGGCACTTGTACTTCGGTCCGGTCTGGTCCCGGGATGGGGCGTGGATCGCCTACCTCGATTGCGAGGACGGCCGCGATCCCGGGCACGATTGGGCTGATGCCTGGGTATGCCGCCCGGATGGCCGCGAGGCGCGTCGGTGCACGGAAGGTCAGGCGCTGTGGTTCGCCGCAACCTACGGGAGTCCGGCGCGACGCGGTGGGGGTTCCAACGTGCTCTCGTGGACACCCGACGGACATCTCCTCGTGGCGCGGCGGGAGCCAGGGACGCGCGTGCCGTGGGAGTACCAGGCGGGGCGGCCCGACACCGACCACTTCAACCGCGAGTTCAAACCGGAATCGGCGAAGGGCGGGACGCGCATCGCCCGGCTGGATCCGCGCACGGGCACGATGGCAGACCTCACCCCGGGCGGGGAAGGAGTCTGGGAGTGCCGCCCGACGGCTTCTGCCGAAGGCAGCCGAATCGTGTTCTGCCGTGCGCTCACCGGCGGGCAGCCGGAGCTATGGGTGATGCGTGGTGATGGGCGTGGGGAGCGCCAGCTCACCGCCGGATACGAGGGCCGCGGAGCCGATCACCCGCGGTGGATGGTAAAGTGAGCGCGGCCGATTAGAACGCGTTGGTACGCGACTGGGAACCGCGCGCGTTGATCCACGGGACATCGCGCGGCCCGATGCGCGAGCCCGACGTCCCGGGGCGGAGCGTGTCGGGATCGAGCCATCGTTTCACCTCGGCGTGCCCATCGGCAAACGAGAGGCCGCTCGCGCCATTGTGATAGACCGCCGGCAGATTGCCCCAGACATCGGTGCGGTTCACGAACACCAGGAAGTAGCCGTCATCCAGGCTTTCCTCGCGTTCGTCGATGAACACGAACTGTGAGGACGCGCGCGAGATCTCCGTGATCTTGCGATAGGTCCACCAGGCTTTCTCGGTCTCGACCGTGTGCCACGAGTTGCCATTCATGAACCCGTTCATCGAGATGGACCGGGTCCGCGGATACCGGCTGCCCCCGATTTTCACCATGAACCGGTCGGCGGGGCATTTGTAGATTTCGACCGCGGAATTGTACGGGTAGAGGAGGCCGTTCGGGGGTTTGAGCAGGTTGACGTTGGTGCAGTCGGAGAGGTTCACCGGCGCCGCGGTGGTGCTGATCCAGCCGCCCACCCAGCCCCCGCGCGCGGTACCGTCCACGTTGGGGGGCAGGCGCTCGGCGTTGTCATCCGCGTACATGATCCACGACAGGCTGAGTTGCTTGCCGTTGTTGATGCACTTGATGCCCTGCGCCTTCGTCTTGGCCTTGGACAGGGCCGGCAGGAGCATGCTCGCGAGGATGGCGATGATGGCGATCACCACCAGCAGCTCGATGAGCGTGAAACCGCGCGGACGTGGGGTGCCGGTATCCATGGGATTCTCGCGAGTCACGGTTGCCGTTTCCCGCGGCGATCCTCGCCACCGATGCGGAAGATCACTTCGTCCGCGGTTCCGTCCGGTCGCCGTTGGAACGTGAGCTGCCCATCGAAGCTGCGGATGAAGAACGCGTCCTTGGAGCGGGCGTGCAGTGGGAAGCTCATCGACTTGCCCGGGTAGGCGATGGCGGCGTGGAGCAGGGCGCCGGGGCGCGTGATGGTGAGCGAAGCGCCGCCGCCGGCGTCATAGCGGCCGACGAGCGGGTCGAGGTCCTGCGTGCGCAAGGTGATCTCCTGGTCCTGTGCGTCGCGGCCGAGTTCCCGGATCCAGAGGTTGCGATAGCGAACCGGGTTGCCGTGGTCCTGGAGGGAGAGCGGGAGCTTGTTCTCGTGGGCGCGGTAGGGCGCGCGTTCGAGCCAGCCGGTGGGTCCGACGAGTTCCGACTCGTGCTGCACGAGGACGCCGTTGTGCAGGACGGTCACGCGAGCGGGGGAGAGGAGTTGGCCCTGCTCGTCGAAGCGCGGGCGCGTGAACACGATGTCGTAGGTCTGCCACTGACCGGGCGGGCGGGAGGCGTTGACCAGCGGCGGGTGCTGACCGTAAAGGGCGGCGGCTTGTCCGTCGGCGTAGGTGCGGTTCTCGTGGGAGTCGAGCACCTGCACCTCGTACAGGCCCATGAGAAAGACGCCGCTGTTGCCGCGACCCTGGCTGGTGCCCTCGGGCGGGGTGGGGGCAGCCCACTCGACATGGAGTTGGCAGTCGCCGAAGGCCTGCACGGTGCGGATGTAACCGCTGCCCTTGGCGCATTCGAGTACGCCATCGCGGATCACCCATTTGGGTTCTCCTCCGTCCAGGCTGACCCAACCGGCCAGCGAGGAACCGTCGAACAGGACCACGGCATCGGAGGGCGCCTTGCCTGGCTTGTCGGGTGTGCTGGAGGTTCCGGGATCGATGGCCTTCGGGCGCGGGCGCTCCCAATCGTGCTGGCGCCAGTCGAAAACCGAGGCGGCGCGGACACTAGGGAGGAGGACGATGAGAAGCGACAGGGTCGCGACCAAACGGGGAAGGCAAGGGCGTGCAGCGTGCATGGTGAGACCGTGGGATGCGGCACGTTGGCGGGAAACGGTTCGGGAGGCGAGCGCGGAACGACGGACGTCCAAGGCCCGGGCGTACGGGTCGGGCGCACGACCCTGGGGTGGCCGGGTGGAGTTCGGAAAGCGTCCACCGGGGGACGGATGGGCTGAGGAACGAAGCGACATTGCAGTCGCCCACGGAAAGCGGTTTGCATGGCGCCATGCGGCGATGGACTCGACGAATGGCGTGGGCCCTGGGGGGAGTGTTGAGCCTGCTGCTGCTGGCAGCGGCGACGGTGCTGGCGCCGGTGGATCGACGTGACTTCACCGCGCTGCCCTGCGCCGCGGAAGCGCGGCAGGCGCTGGCTCAAGCCCGATCCGTGCACTTGCCCTGGGCGTCGCAACCCGTGCGCGTGGGCGTCGGCCGCGCCCCGTTGACGCCCACTCTCGGCACGGCCACCAACGCCCCGGAGCGTGGCGAATTTGTCGCGCTCCCGCTGGCAGGATACGGCGATCGCCAAGGGCGTCCCGCGGAGGGCGTGGCCGACCCGCTGTGGGTCAAGGCCGTGGCCTTCATTTCGGCCGGGCAAACCGGAGTCGTGATCGCGGCGGATTCGCTCATCATTCCGCGGGAAGTGGCCGAAGACGCGGCGCGACGAGTGCACGCCGCCTGCGGTCTTGACCGGGCGCAGTTGTATTTCGGCGCCACCCACACGCATTCCGGGCTGGGCGGATGGGGCGAAGGCCTGGTGGCGGAGGCGTTCGCGGGTGGTTTCCAGCCCGGGGTTCGAATCTGGATGGCGCAGCAGTTGGCGACGGCCGCCTGCGCGGCGGTGTCCGATGTGCGGCCTGCCCGGGTGGCGGTGACTTCCTTCGAAGCACCCGAGTGGGTCCGGAACCGGTTGGTCGGGGAACGCGGGCGGGTGGACACGCGTTTCAGCCTGGTCGCGGTGGAACGCGAAGGTTCCACCCCGGTTGTAATGGGAGCTTACGCCGCGCATGCCACCGTCCAGTCGGGTTCGGTGATGCGTTTCGGCGGCGATTACCCGGGGCATTGGCAACGTGCGGTGGAACAGCGGCGAGGCGGGACGGCCGTCTTCCTGGCCGGTGCGGTGGGCAGCCATGCGCCGCGTCCACCGAAGGGAGGGGCTGAGGGAGCCGCGGCGATGGGCGAGGCACTCGCCGCCCGGACCCTGGAGGCCCTGGCCCAGGCCCGGCCGGCGGCGGCCCTGGAGTTCGGTTGCCTCAGTGTGGAGATTCCGCTGCCGCCGCTTCAGCCCCGGGTGGCCGACGACTGGAAGGTGCGATCCTGGTTGTCCCGTCACTTGCTCCCGGTCGGCGACCGGACGTGGATCCAGGGGATCCGACTCGGAGACGCCGTGTGGCTGTCGACTCCCTGTGACTACAGCGGGGAGTTGGCACTCGATCTGCGCGAACGGATTCGAGGTCGCGGCGCCGAGGCGGTGGTGACGAGTTTCAATGGCGACTATCTCGGCTACGTCGTTCCCTCGGCGTACTACGGCATGAACACTTACGAGACACGGACCATGGCCTTCTTTGGGCCTCAGCTGCCGGGGTACCTGGGGTCCGTGCTCGACGGCGTGGCCGAGACCTTGACCGGGCCGCCGCGAGCAACCGAGGGGGCGGCTCAGGGCACCACCCGCGACGGCGGCGCCTTCACGAACGTCGTCGCACGCAGATAGATGGGTTCGAGGTGGGGACGGTTGGTGGCGACGGGCCCGTGGAGGTGGGCGAGTTTGGCCAGCGCCGACGCGGCCGGAGGAAGGGTTGTCCCGCCGAAGGAACGCGCCGCGTCGTCCGGCCCTGCGCAATGCACCGCCGAGGTGAGGACGGCTTCCACCTCGACACGCGAGGCTATGCGCAGCGGTTGGAGTGGCTGAGGGACAGGGTGTCGGCCAGGGTCGAGATCGAACTCCGACACATAGTACTCGCCGCGCTGCGCATCGATCAGCAGAACCAGGCGCCCTCGCCAACCCGTTTCCAGTGCCGTGAGAGCGCAAGCTTCCGCGGTACCGAAGCCGATCACGTCGGTTCCCCGGGCCAGTTGCCATCCCTGGGCCACCGCCAGCGTGCCGCGAATGCCCGTGTAGGAGCCCGGACCCAGCGTCACGGCTAGACGCTGAATCGCGGTGCGCTCAAGACCGGCCTGCTGCAGAAGTTCATCGATGGAACGGAACCAGGGAGTGCTGCGACCGCCGGCGAGAATGGTCGAGGCGAGCACCTCCCCGCCGCGGGCCAAGGCCACGGTTCGGACCGCCGCCGAGCCGTCAAGAGTGAGGGTCATCATGTTCGATGTGGCGTTCGTCGCCCCCCAACGAGGTGAAGCGGACTCGGATTAAATCGGTTGGACGCGAGCCGTTCCAGCGCTCGAACCATTCCACGATCGAGACACCGTCCCCGGGGGAAAGGTACTCGTCGAGGCCGGCGCCGAGAATCTGTTCGGTGGACTCCAGTCGGTAGAGATCGAGGTGCGCCAGCGGCAGGCGGCCTTGGCGATACTCGTGCACCAAACCGAAGGAGGGTGACTGGATCCGACCCGGGATCCCCAGAGCACGGGCAAAGCCGCGCACCCAACGCGTCTTCCCGGTGCCAAGGTCCCCGGTCAGTCCGTACACCGTCCCGGCGCGCGCGCGGCGTCCGAACTCCTCCCCCAGGCGCTCCGTTTCCGCGGCACTACGCGAAATGAGAATACCCATGGTCGGAGACCGGCCTCAGGCCGTGACGATCGCGGATGTGGAGGCCTGGTTTCTCGGTGATCCGCCCCACGCAGCTGAGCCGGACCCCGGGGAATTGGGATTTCCACCCATCGAGGATCGGCACGGCGTCCGCGGACGCCGCGGCGAACAGGAGTTCAAAGTCTTCGCCATCCGTGAGCGCGGCAATGAGCGGAGGTTTGGCACCGTCGCCGGCCTTGCTGCGCAACCGTGCCTCACGGCTGATGGGCACCGCTTCCTGCAGGATTTCTGCGCCCACTTTGCTGGCGTCGAGCACGTGACGAAGGTCGGAAGCCAGGCCGTCGCTCAGGTCGATCATGGCGTGGACCTGGAAATGCTCGGCCAACCAGCGCGCTTCCTTCAACCGAGGTGTGAACGTGAGATGCCTCCCGGCCAGGGAGCCGCCGAGTTCACCACTCACGAACAGGGCGTCCCCGGGACGGGCGCCGGTCCGACGCACGCTCTGATGTCTGGCCACCGTCCCGATCGCCGAGATGGAGATCAGACGGCGTTCGGGATTGGTGGTGGTTTCGCCTCCGACGATGGCCACCTGCCAATGATCCGCGAGCGCACGGAGGCCGTGATACAGGCGTTCGACCCAGGCCACCTCGTAGTTTCGCGGCAGACCCAGGGTGATGACCGCCGCCACCGGCTCCGCCGCGGCCGCGGCGAAATCGCTGAGCACGCGTCCCAACGCCTTGTGACCCACCGCTTCAGGCGCCGTGTCGGCCAGGAAATGAATCCCTTCCACCACGGCATCCGTCTTGAACACCGCCCATTTTTCGGGAATCCCCAGATCCAGCAGCGCGCAGTCGTCGCCCGGACCGGCCACCACCGCGGGGTGTGCCGGCAATCCTTGGGTCAGTCGTGAAATGAGTTCGAATTCCTTCATCAGGCGGGAGCACTTTCCATCGTCATGAGCAGCCAGACGAAATTGGTGAGATTGAACAGAGCATGACTGACCATGGTGGTGGTCAGGTCACCCGTCCGTTCATAGAGCCAGATCCAGAACAGGCCAAGAAACACCAGGGACGCCAGAGCCGGCAGGCTGCCGTGAATGATGCCGAAGAGCACGGCCACCCCCAGACTGCCCGAGAGCCGCAGACCGCGATCGCGCAGAAAGGGCCACAGCACGCCTCGGAAGATGAACTCCTCCACGATGGGTGCCGTGATCACGGCGAAGAGAAAGAGTAACGCGCGCTCCCAGGTGTGCGCCGCGTTTCGCACCGCCTCCACGGCAGCCTGACTGGACTGGGGCATCCCCAACTGATCCAGCGCCCAAGTGCTGATCTGGAGAAGTCCCCACGCCACCAGAGTCGCCGGCACGGTGGCCGCCAGGGCCTTGGCCCAGGACCTCGGCCAGCCCGGCGCCAACAACCCGAAAGCCTCGCGCCAGCTGAACTGATGCGCCCGTACGAGATACGCCACGAGCGCCATGGCACAGACGTGGACCACTCCCGTCCCGGTCACCATCAACCATGCCGGACGATGCGAAGGCGGGACGCCCGCCCCACGCCGCGCGACCTCGATGAGAAGCCCGCTCAGGGCCACCGCGAGCGGCAGGAGCGCGAGGAATCGAAAGGTGGATTCAAGCGACCAGGGTCGCGCGGGACGCACGCCAACACCCTATCGGGGCGCCGAAGGCGAGCAAAGCTCGATGCCAGACCTCGTCCCGGCGCTTGGCGCACACCGCCAGGGTGCGGCACCCTCGCCGTATGGAAGTGCAAGGCGGCGAGTCTCCGGCGCCCGCGATTCAGGGGCAGGAGCCCGTGACCCGCTGGAACCGCCGTTTCTGGGTGATGGTCGGCACGGTCCTGGTCTTGCGCGTGCTCTACGCGTGGGTGTTTCCCCTCGATCTGGCCCCGGACGAATCCTACTACTGGGATTGGGGGCGGCGGCTGGACATCGGGTACTACAGCAAGCCTCCGATGGTCGGCTGGCTGATGGGGCTGGCAGGGTTTCTGGGCGGCAATACGCAGTTCGGCGTGAAGGTGTT
Organism: Verrucomicrobiales bacterium; assembly: GCA_020845805.1. Taxonomy (GTDB): domain Bacteria; phylum Verrucomicrobiota; class Verrucomicrobiia; order Limisphaerales; family CAIMTB01; genus CAIMTB01. Next base: position 16,792 of record JADLFD010000067.1, read on the forward strand.
CCCGGCCGTGCTCGCGACGGCGGCGCTGGTCTTTGTTTATCTGCTGGGCCGATCCATGTTCGGCGCGCGCGCCGGTTTCTGGGCGGCGGCGCTGATGGTCGCTTCTCCGGCCGCGGTGGCGCTTGGAGCCTTCTTCACCATCGACGCCCCACTCATGCTGTTCTGGAGCGCCAGCCTCTACTTCGCCTGGCGATGCCTCCAGGAAGGTGCGAACCACTCGTGGCGCAACACACTCCTCCTCGTGGCGTGCCTGGGGCTTGGCTTCCTCACCAAGCAGATCCACTGCCTGTTTCCGCTCCTGTACCTGCTCGCCCTGGCGGCCACCGCCGGCTTGCGACCCGCCGCGCAGCCGGTCCGCGTCGCGGCGGTGGTCGGGCTGCCGTTTTTGTTCCTCCTGCCCCCGGTCCTTTGGAATTGGCGCCACGACTGGATCACCTTTCGCCATACCGTGGAGGAGTTGGAGGATCGGCCTTGGCAACTTTCCCGCAGCCTCAAATTCGTGGGCGAGTTCCTGGGAGGCCAGGCGGGATTGGGCGGCGGGATCACTTGGATCTTGATGATGCTGGCACTGGCCATCGCGGTGCGCGGTTGGCGAACGCGGAATCCCCAAGGGCGGTTCCTCCTCGCGTTCAGTTTACCCGGGGTCCTCGCCTTCCTCGGTTTGTCCGTGTTCCAGCGGGTGGAGCAGAACTGGCCCATGGTTTTTTATGTGGCCGCGGCGGTGCTCGCCGCCGGCTGGCTCGCGCGGGAAGAGGCTCCGCCGCGTGCCGGGGCAAGCGCCCTGAAATGGGCGGTGCGGCTGGGGGGATTCCTGGGCGTCGCCCTGATGCTGGTGCCCTTCGTGCTGCCGTGGTCTCCCTGGGCCGGGTCAAAAAGCGATCCCACCGCGCGCGTCCGTGGCTGGAGGGAGCTGGCGACCGCCGTGGAACCCGTGCGGCGTGCGGTGCCGCGCCCGGAGCGAACCTTGGTGCTCGCTCCCGATGACCGATATGCCGCGAGTGCCCTCGCTTTTTACCTGCCGGACCAGCCGCGAACCTTCTGTTGGGAGTCGAAGGATCGCCTGGAATCCCAATATGGAATCTGGGGACGACCCGGAGCCGAATGGGCCGGCTGGGATGCCTTGGTGATCGCTCGGAACCCCTTGGATGCGAAGCTCAAGGACGTTGCCCAACGGTTCGATAAGTGGGAGAGTCGCGGCACGATAACCCTCTCCCTGGGACGGCAGAAAGCGCGGGACCGGCGCTATGTTGTTTTTGTGGGGCAGGGGTATCGACCGCCGGAAACCGTTGGAACTGGTGGGAAATAAGGCGAAATCGCCTTCCACGAAGCTCCAGCGATTCCAGGGGACACCGAACAATCGCATTGACAGAAAGATGCAGGTTTTTAGATTGGCCCGCGCTGGATCACGAATCGCACACTCTAGGAGCACCGCTATGAATTCTTTTCGCACGATGGGTGGGTCGCTCGCACGCCTGACACTGGGTGCGGCACTGCTTGCACTGGCTACCGCCGCTCAGGCCGCGGTGGAAAAAGGAACCGCTCGCGTGGTTTCCGTCCACGGCACGGCCGAGGTTTCCTTGGACGGCTCGACTTGGGCGCCCTTGAAGAAGGGTGAGAATCTCCGGGAAGGCGCCTTCGTGCGTACTTCCGGGTCGGCGGCCGCCGATCTCGACCTGGGCCGCAACGGCGCCGCGCTGCGCGTGATGCCCAACTCGACGGTCTCGTTCTCAGCGCTGAGCTTTGAAGAGACGGGTGTGGAGACGATCGTCAACACCCAGATCGACCTGCGTCAGGGCCGCGTGCTCGGGCACGTGCAGAAGCTCTCCTCCGCCTCCAAGTACGAGGTCAAGGCGCCCAAGGCCTCGGCGACCGTCCGTGGCACTCGCTACGACATGAGCGCGGAAGGCAAGTTGGTGGTGGCCGAAGGCTCGGTGGTCGTCGTCGCGGTTCGCGAAGACGGCTCCGCGATCACCCGCGTGGTGAACGCCAGCGAGACCTTCTCCCCGGTTTCCGGCCTGGTCACCCCCGCGACCGAGAGCGACCTCGCCGACATCGGCGGCTCGGCCTCGTCCGTTTCCGGGATCGTCGCGCTGCCTCCCCTGCAGAGCCCCGTGCATGACTCGGCGACGTTGATCGATCGCGTGATTCTCCCCACGGATGTGTACATCTCCCGCAGCCAGCCGATTGATGCGGCTGCCGGCGCCGGCGGCGGCACCACGACCGGCGAGGAATAATTCCCATCCCCGCGACCGGTTTCCATCGACTCGCGGGGAACGACAGCTCAGGCCCACCGTCCCAGCTGACGCAGATCGGTTGGTCCATCGCTCCCAGAGAGCGTCCCTGTTGAAGGTGGCCTGTTCAGGTCTTTGAGAAATCCCGGGGCTTCGGCCCCGGGATTTTGTTTTGGCAGTGCTCCAGTCCGATGACACTTTGCGCGCCGGCCGGACACTGCGTCGTGCCAACGCCACACCTCAACCCGATGCGAATCGCCATCTGCCCAGGGACCTTCGACCCGATCACCAACGGGCATCTGGATGTCATCCAGCGGGCGGCGCGTCTGTTTGACCGGGTGATTGTCGCCGTGGCGGCGAGCGAGCCCAAGGCGCCGCTGTTCACCCTCGACGAGCGCCTTTCCCAGGTCCAGCAGGCCGTGCGCGCGTTTCCGAACGTGGGGGCGGAGGTCTTCTCCGGACTGCTGGTCGAATACGTGCGACAACGCGCGGCGCATGTGATCGTTCGCGGTTTGCGCGCGGTCTCCGACTTTGAGTTCGAGTTCCAGTTGGCGTTGATGAACCGCAAACTCAATGAGCAGGTCGAAACACTGTTCATGATGCCGCGTGAGACCTACACCTTTCTGAGCTCGCGGTTGGTCAAGGAAATCGCGATGCTGGGCGGTGACGTGGCCGAGTTCGTTCCCCCGCATGTGGTGGAGGCGCTACGGTCCAAGATGACGAACACAACCCTCTAGGCACCATGGCTCTCTACGTTCCTCTGGCCGCCCTGGACAAAGGGGTGGTGCGTCTCTCGGGCGAAATCAGTCCGGGGGAGCTGGGCATTGAACTGGCCAACGACCCGTGCCTGCGCATCGAGCGCACATTCGCCTATGACGTCAGCGTCGAGAAGACGGGCAACGAACTGTTTCTGGAGGGCGTGATCGAGACCACCGTGGATTGCCGGTGTGTCCGTTGCCTGGAGCCGTTCGAACTGGCACTCCGACTGGATCCTTGGACCTGCGTGCTGCCCCTTGAAGGGGAGGAGGCGCCTCCGATTTCCCACGAGTCGGTGGACTTGACGCCCCGGATTCGCGAAGATAGTTTGCTCGCGCTTCCGCAGCACCCGCTGTGCAGGCCTGACTGTCAGGGGGTCTCCCTGCAGAAATCGGATTCGAAGACGCCGCAGGACCTGTCGGATGAAAAGTCGCGGTCCGTCTCGGCGTGGAGCGTTCTCGATCAGCTCAATCTCGAATAGACATTTGATTTTATGGGTGTTCCCAAGCGCAAACCTTCCCGGAGCCGTCAGCGCATGCGGCGGGCGTACAACAGTGTTCTGAAGCTCCCGCAGCTGAGCACCTGCCCGCAATGCAGTGCGCCCTATGTGTCTCATCGCGTCTGCCCTGCCTGCGGTTACTACAAAGGTCGTCAGGTGGTGACCGTCCAGGCGTACGCTTGATTCTTCTTCGCGGGTAGGCGCGGACGTCTTTCCAGTCGATCCGCGCTTTCCGTTTTATGCGCTTGGCTGTGGACGTCATGGGCGGTGACCACGGTCCCGGCGTGGTCGTCCGCGGCGCGCTGAAAGCCTTCGGATCCGTCAAGGGCCTCGACGAACTCATCCTCGTCGGAGCTCAACGCGATCTTGAGGGGCTTCCGGCTGTCGATCTCTCGCGCCCGGGCGTCCGGGTGCGCAACGCCTCCGAGGTCGTGACCATGGAGGACGGACCCATGGACGTCCTTCGGCGTAAAAAGGACTCCTCGATGGCGAGGGCGGTCGAACTGGTCGCGGCGGGGGAGGCGGACGCCGTGCTCTCTTGCGGCAACACGGGGTGTTTGCTCGCTGCCTCGACGATCAAGCTGCGCCGTCTGCCGGGCATTGATCGCGCCGGCATCGCGACCGTCATTCCTACGCCCGAGAACGAATTCGTGTTGTTGGACGCGGGGGCCAACACCGAATGCACCCCGCTGCACCTGGCACACTACGCGATCATGGGATCGGTTTATTCGTCGGAGGTGCTTGGGTATGCCAAGCCCCGGGTCGGGCTGCTCTGCAATGGCACCGAGGATTCCAAAGGCATCCCCCTGACCCAAGCCGCCTTCCAACTCTGCCAGCGGCTGGACCTCAATTTCATCGGCAACGTGGAAGGTCACGATCTGTTTGCTGGCAAGGTGGACGTGGTGGTCTGCGACGGGTTTGTCGGGAACATCACCCTCAAGACCTCCGAGAGTCTCGCCACGGGAATGTTTCGGTTTCTCAAGCGGGAGCTCACCCGGAATCCCTTGCGTAAGTTGGGCGCCTTCCTCGCTCGCGGGGCCTTCAAGGCCGTACGCAAGCGCATGGACCCGGACATGTACGGCAGCGCCCCGCTCCTGGGTCTGAATGGCGTGGTGTTCAAGTCGCACGCCGGCGCCAGCGAACGCGCCATCACGAACGGGATCAAAGTGATGACCGATACCTTCGAGCATCGCGTGAACGAACGGATCTCCCAAAAGGTTGCCGCCGCCGCTTCCGTCCTCGGGGAAGGCGCGCCGGCTGTGCCCGCATGAGCGAGCTTCCTCCAGCCGCATTCCAGAACCCGCGTGCGCGCCATGGGTTCCGCGCCCGGACCTGCTCCATCGTGGGGGTCGGCGCCTACGTGCCCGAACGCGTCCTTTCCAATGCGGACTTGGAACGGATGGTGGAAACCACCGACGAGTGGATCACCAGCCGCACCGGCATCAAGGAACGACGCATCGCCGCCCCGGACGAGGCGACCTCCGATCTGGCCGCCAAGGCCGCCCTGCGCGCGTTGGAGTCGGCCGGACTGAAGCCCGACGACATTGACCTCATCATTGTCGCGACCATCACGCCCGACATGCTGTTCCCTTCGGTGGCGTGTCTGGTTCAGGCCAAGATCGGGGCCAAACGGGCCGCCGCCTTCGATGTCGGCGCCGCCTGCTCAGGATTCATTTATGCACTGGAAGTGGGGCAGCAGTTCATCATGTCCCACACCCACGACACGGTCCTCGTGATCGGTGCGGAAAAGCTGTCGTCGATCATTGATTGGAGTGATCGCAACACCTGCGTGCTCTTTGGGGATGGCGCGGGCGCGGTGGTGCTGCAAAACCGTCCTCGTGCGCACGGTTTGCTGACCGCGTGCCTGGGCGCGGACGGGTCCAAGGCGTCCCTGCTGTGCATGCCCGGCGGTGGATCCAAGATCCCGGCCACGCCGGACTCGGTGGCCTCCCGCCTGCACTTCCTGCGCATGGACGGCCGGGAGACTTTCAAGAACGCGGTGATCGCCATGGGGCAGGCGGCCCACGAGGCGCTGGGCCGGTGTGGCCTCACCGTGGGGCAGATGGCCCTGATCATTCCACACCAGGCCAATCGACGGATTATCGAGGCGGTGGGAGAACGGCTGGAGGCCCCGCCCGAAAAAGTGTTCATGAACGTCGATCGGTTCGGCAATACCTCCGCCGCCTCGGTGGCGATAGCGCTCGACGAGGCGGTCCGGGGCGGACGGATTCAGCGCGGGGACCTGCTCCTGCTGCTCGTTTTCGGGGCCGGTCTCACCTGGGGTGCCGCCGTGATCGAGTGGTGATCGCGCCCGGGGCATTGGGGCAAAGTTGCGGTTTCCGAGGGGGTTGTGCCTTTCCGTGTCAGCTCGGGATCCGGCGGGCGTGGATTTCTCCGTCCCGGAGGCCCCGGTACGTTGACGCAGGGGGTTCGTGTGGTAGCGTGGCCGCGGAATTATGAGCGCAGGCCGAGCCGATCGAATCTCCCCCACCCCGTCCCTCCGCGCCGAACCCTCTGATGATTCCGCCCTGAGCCTGCCCGCCAGCGCGGTCACCATTCGAAAGAACGGCATCGAGTTCGTCTCGAAGCAGCCGCTCGCGCAGTGGACGGAAGTCACCCTCTCCATCGAGTCCTCCGTGGAACGCAAGCGCGTCAACTGCCGTGGTGTGGTGGTGGCGTGCGACGGGAACCGTCACAAGGGCTACCAGGTCTCGCTGCTTTTCCTGGGGCTCACACCGCAGATCCAGGAGCGGCTCGAATCACTCGCCCTCTCGCATCTGCGCTAGAGGCCGGCTCGCATCCCCTATTCCCCTGCGCGTCGTGCCACCGGCCGCCGCGTCGTCACGCCTTCCCCCGATCTGTCCCATGGAACTCTTTCACAAGATCCTCAAGACCGCCGTCGAAGGCGGTGCCTCCGACGTCCATCTCAAGAGCGCGTCGCCGGTGGTGTTCCGCATCAACCGCCAGCTTGTCCCCATCGAGTGCCCTGAACCCACGGAGGAATGGGTGGCCAGCATTGTCGAACAGATCGTGCCGCGGCATGGCAAGGAGCAGATGGCCGAGACGCGCGAGGTCGACTTCTCCTATTTTGTTCCCGGCATCGGCCGGTTTCGAACCAACGTCTTCCAGCAGCGCGGCATGCTCTGTCTCGCCATGCGATATGTGAAGGCGAACATCCCGGAGTTCGAAGCCTTGGGCCTGCTCCCGATCGTGCGGAAGATCGCCAGCGCACCGCGCGGCATCGTCCTGGTCGCCGGCGCCACCGGCAGCGGCAAGTCGACCACCCTGGCCGCCATGATGCAGCACATCAATCGCACGTCGCGGAAACACGTCATCACCCTCGAGGATCCCATCGAGTACGTGTTCGACGACGACCAGTCGGTCATCGAGCAGCGCGAGATCGGGTTGGACACGCCGTCCTATCCCATGGGTCTCAAGTACGTGCTGCGCCAGGACCCCGATATCATCATGATCGGGGAGATGCGCGACGCCATCAGCTTCCAGGCGGCGATCGGCGCGGCCGATACGGGACACCTGGTCCTTTCCACGCTGCATACCACCACCGCCGCGCAGTCCGTCACCCGCATTCTTGATTTCTTCAAGGCCGACGAGCGCGAGCAGGTGCGCCGTCAGTTGGTGGGCACGCTCCAGGCGGTGATCTGCCAGCGCATGGTCCAAACCGTCGATGCCGGGGTGACGGTCGCGCTCGAAATCCTCATCAGCAACAGCACGGTCCGGAAGCTCATCGAGGAAAACCGGCTGGACAAGCTTCCGGCCGCCATCGAGGTCGGTACCGACGACGGCATGCAGACGTTCAATCAGGCGCTCTTCGATTTGGTGAAGGCGCGCCGGGTCACCGAGAAGGAAGCGCTGGCGAAGGCCTCGAACGCCCAGGCGCTCGAGATGAACTTCAAAGGCATCTTCCTCGACGAGGGCCGGCGCATCCTCGGCTAAGATGGCTGCCAGCGCATCGGCCAACCCTGAATCCCCGGGAGCGCCGCGACTTCCGGCACACTGGGCTTTCGGCCCGGCCGACTGCCAGCTGCGCACGCGCATCGTCTTTGGCTGTGGCACCGTGCGTCGCCTGGGCGAACTGGCCGCCGAGTGGGCCCGCTCGCGCGTCCTGCTGGTCACCGACCCCGGCATCGTTCAGGCCGGCCACGCGGCGCGCGTCTCCGCCATCCTCGAAGAAGGCGGGCGAAAGGTCACGGTCTTCGACCAAGTCAGGGAGAATCCGGACACGGAATGTGTGGAGGCCTGCCTGGCCGTGGCCCGCGCGATCGATCCGGAACTGATCGTGGGCCTCGGTGGCGGAAGTTCGATGGACACCGCCAAGGGGTGCAATTTTCTCCACACCAACGGCGGGCGGATGCGCGACTACTGGGGCGTGGGCAAGGCCACCCGGCCCATGCTGCCCTTCATCGCGATTCCCACCACGGCTGGGACCGGGAGCGAATGCCAGTCGGCCGCGCTCATCGCGGATGCGCAAAGCCACGCGAAGATGGCCTGCCTCGATCCCAAGGCGGCCGCGCGCATCGCCCTGCTGGATCCCGAACTCACGGTGACCCAGCCGCCCCGGGTGACCGCGTGCACCGGAATTGATGCCGTGGCCCACGCCGTCGAGACCGCCGTGACGGCCAAGCGCACCCCCCTGTCCTCGATGTTCTCGCGCGAAGCCTTCCGACTTCTCGCTCCCACGCTTCCCGTGGTGCTGAAGTCGCCGACGGACCTCGACGCTCGCGGGCGAATGCTTCTGGGGGCGGCGCTCGCCGGGACCGCCATCGAGCTCAGCATGCTTGGCGCTGCTCACGCCGCGGCCAACCCGCTCACTGCCCATTTCAACGTGGTCCATGGTCTGGCGGTCGGTCTCATGCTCCCCCACGTGGTGCGTTTCAACGCGCGCGACGCGCGGGTGGCGGACGCCTACGCTGAGTTGATGCGTGGCACGGGCTGGGCGGAAGCGGCCAACGATGCCGGAGAGTTGTCCGAGTTGCTCGCCGCGCGGTTGAGCCAGCTCGTGCTCGGCTGCGGTCTCACTCCGAACCTCGAAGCCGCTGGAGTGCGCGCTGAAGCTCTCCCCACCCTGGCGGCCGAAGCCGCTGGGCAGTGGACGGCGGGCTTCAACCCGCGTCCGATTGCGGCACCGGAGTTTGAGCAGCTCTATCGCCAGGCGATGGTCTGAACGGAGAGCCGCCGGAAGGTGAGTGGGTGAGCAATCGCCCCGGCACTCGGCCCCCCTGGAAAGCGTCAGCGCCGTGGATTATCGCCAGGGCAACCGATGCGCACGCACCGCGCACGAATCCGCCGGGGTCCGTCCCAGATCGAGTTGGAGATACCCTCCGTCCTTGAGTAGCTGGATTCCCGCCGGGGAGGGACAGAGCACCACTCGAAACGGCTTCCACCTTCGCGCCTTGCTGAGAGCACCGCTGAGCCTTTTGACGGTCTGACCCAGGAACCCGAGGGTGGGCATGCCAGCCAGGAACCGACTGGTGCGCAGAATCAGGCGGGTGTGCAAATGGCCGATGATCGTGCACTCCAACTGAGGTAGCCGGGCCTGCACTTCCTCGATCTCCGCCAGATACCCCAGCGCCGTCGGGTCATGGCAGAACAAGATGAACTTCCGGTCCCGCGGGAGATCGCGGAACAGGACACGGAGCTGATCCACGTAGGATGTCCGCAGTGCCGACCAGGCATCGCGCTCCGAGTCGATGAGTTCACGCTGGAACGACGGCAACGCGATCACGCTCGAGGTCACGCCCACCAGGACGTGGCTCGCCGTGTCATGTCTCCAGAGGGGCTGAAAGCCGAGGTCATGAACGCAACGCTCCCAGCTGGCCCAGCGCGGACCCCCCACCCCGCCGAAGAGACTCATCTTGCCCAATTCATGGTCGCCCAGCGTGGCCAGTAGGCGTGTGCCGAAAGCAGCCCGGAGTTTTCCCAGGCACTCGCGCGCGCTCGCGAATGCCGCATCGTCGGCCAGGCCGATGAACGCGCTGTCGCAGGAGTAATCCCCGTTCGCAATCACCAGGTCGGGAGCAGTGTTCCCGGCAGCACTCAGAAAGGCATCGAGCTGGTGGTTGTGCGCTGTCGGATCGGCCAGCCAGAACCAGCGACGGTATAATCCGGCAAACTCACGCAGCAGCGGATTGCGAATGACGCGCCGTTCCCAGCCGAAGCGGGCACGCTCGGCATCGCCGGCAAGGTGGATGTCACTGACGACGAGAAGTCGCATGGAACCCTGGCGTAAGCGCCGTCTGCCGCCGTGATGCTGTGAATCCTCTGGCGCGCCGCGGCGCGGCGCAGGACGCGCGCCCGTACCCAATCATATCGGCTCACAAAGTCTGCAATAAACCCGTCTCTTCTCGCGTTATCCGGGCAAAGGTCCCATGCGAGATGCTGAACATGACGGATGGTGCGGGGGCGCCCTGCCTGCGAGTGAACGCTGCTTCGCGCGGCCGGATCTGCTTCCCAGGGGGAGGGGTTCCCGCCGGCATCCTCCCACCGTCGCGACGGGCGCGGAGCGTTTCCAGAATCACCGGGGCTTCCTTCGCCGTACGCGATGTCCTTCCGCCAAGGCGCCCTCCGCGCGTGCCCAGTGCCTCGCGGCACGCGAGCTGTTCGGGAGGAGGAGGATCCCTCGGAGTTGGCCAAGCCGTCATCTGCTTTGGCTGCGGCGGCTCGCTGCTTTCGTTCTCGGGTGGGGGTTGCTGATTTGCGTTGTGCGAGCGGAGCTTCCGCCGCTGCGGAGGTTTCTTGAGTCGCCTCCCCGATTCGACGCTCTGCTCCTGCGTCGATCGTTGAGTGTGTCCCCCGTGGCCTTCCGCAATCGGCGTGAGGCGGATGAGTTCGTGCGCCGCGCGCGTGCGGGGGAGATCAAACCGGTTGGGCAGGAGGCATTGTACGAGATCCGTTATCAGGCCGAGCCCCCTGCATTCTTCCTGCGGCTGCTCCTGGATTCCGCCGAGTTCGAAACCCCGGCCGGGGTGCGAGGCACTCCTTTCGCGGGAAGGTTTGGCAACCAGTGGTGGTCGATCCTTCCCGTCCGACCCGCCCAGATCCAGATCCTCGAGTCGGAGGATGGCGTGGACGTGGATCCCCGCGGCCAGACCAACACCTTCCACCAGGGAAACGAACGGTGGGCCACCGAGTACTTCCGGCTCGGACTGGTGGACGTGTTGGCCTCGAGTGTGCGCTGGATTGAGGACGACCGGCGTTTCGAGGCACGAACCGAGGCGGGGGTGATGTGCGACGGTCGAGTGGAACCAGGTCTGGATCCGGCCTCCGTACGCATCGCCGTCGTTTATCGAGGACTGAATGCCGGCCGAGCCATTGATTTGCGCGGTACGAATGACGGGGCGGCCTGGCTGCCGCTCACTCTCAATCTCACCGACTGGAATGGCCAGCCGTCGAATACCAATCAATACGCGCATTACGACGTCTTGGAATACCGGCTCTCCTCGTCGCCTCTGCCGCGCGAGCGTTTCTCCCCCGAGCCCTATCTCACCACCAACGATCTGTGGGTGGAACTCAAGCACGGGGATCACTTTGTCCTCCGCACGGAAGGCACCAATGTGATCCGCACCCTCGCGGCAGCCGAACCCGCTCGGCTGGATCTGCGACCGTTCGCCAAGGTTTTGCTCCTCATCGTTCTGGCGACGATGGCGGTGTCGACGATCCTCGCCGGCATCGGTTGGCGTTGGCGAAACGGTCGGTCGCCACGCCAGCGGGAGCAGTCGATCCCGACCGAACCAAGGAGGTAGTTATGTTCAGAGTGGTCAAGAACCGTTGGGTGCGACTCATTGCGGCGCTCGGAGCGCTGGTCGTCGTCCCCATCTCGTCGCCCGCCCAATCCCTATCCTGCTTCGCCGCCATGGAGCGGACGGTCTGCAAGTGCACCTCGTGCACCTATATGGTCCTCTGCAAATTCCAGCTGGGGGTCCCTTCCACGTATCTCGGATACGACTTCTGCACCGGGAACAATCCCGGTTTTGTGGTGATGTCCGCCGGACCCGCCAACTCCGGCCGCACGAGCCAGAGCGCGACTTACGGAATCGGGTGTGGAACCGCCACACTGGTGGGCGCTTGCTGTGGAGGCACGCGAGCAGCCGCCACGGACGCGAGCGTTTACACCATCATGAGCCCCTCCGGTACCGTGTGCGGCGCGGCGGGTACCGCCGGTACGGGCGTCTGATCCGGCTCACGGGCCGGCGTGGACTCCGGCCTGTTTCTCACTAGCACAACGGCTCCCCGTGGCGACGGGCTTCTGGTCCGACCGCGCGGGGCGCCGTCCTCGAATCCCCTTCGCTTGGAAAGGATGTCTCTTGTGCGTACTCAATGGACCAACTTGGAAAGAACCTGGCTCTGGATGTCAGTCGGCCTCTTTCTCACCACCGGCCTGGCGAAACTCCACGCGGGCTTGGTGCATCCCGAATCCCTACCGGGGGCGGAACGGGTCTTCGGGGTTCCTCTCATCGGGTGGTCGCTCGGACTGGGGACCTTGGAGACCTCTCTAGCCGTGGTGTTGCTCGGGATCCCTCGGTTTGATCTGGCCTGCCGATGTCTCCGTCTCGTCTTCACGGGAATTCTCGGCTACCGCGTGCTGCTGGAGTGGGAGGGCGGGGGCCCTTGCGCCTGCCTGGGTCAGTTGCTCGCCCGAACGCCACTGCAGGAACGGGAGGGTCTTTTGCTCTGGAGCGTGGCCATTGCCGCGGCGCTCGCCAACGAGTGTGCCCTGTACCTGCATCATCGGCGCCTCCGTCGGGCCATCACCGTCCCCACTCCACCCGCTGCGTCGCATGCCAGGACCTGATCTGGATTCTCTGCCACCGGCAATCCCGGCCGCCCCTCGCCCTTTGGCCTCTCCGGTCTGGTGCAACCCGGTGCCGGCCTGGCTGATGTTCGCCGTTCTGTGGCCTTGTGTCGTGGGAGCTCTGGTCGCGCTGGGGACGGTCGAGCGAGTCGGGGGTGATGAGGGCCTCGAACTCGGAAAGGCGGCCCATCTCCTGCGGACTGGGGAATTTTCCGCGTCGATCTGGAACGACCAACCCATGACGCACACCCGACTGTTCGCACGGATGCTCGCCCTGCATGGAGGCCCGTTGCTTCCGCGTTCGTGGTCCCTGGTTCACTACGGTGTGCTGCTCGCCAGCGTAGGCTGGAGTGCGTGGTCCCTGTTCCACTCGCGAAGGGCTGCCATCGCTGCCGTCGCGACGGTGGCCCTCTCCCCTGCCTGCCTGGATCTGTCGCTTTCCGCCATGCAGGAAATGCCGATGACTGCGTGGGGCATGCTGGCGGTGGCGTTCGCGCTGGCTTCCCGCCACGCGCCGCACCCGGGTTATCTGCTCGCCTCCGGGGCCTGCGCGGTCGTCTCCCTGCTCCTCAAGCTGACCGGCGGCGTCTTCGTGGCGGCCTGCGTTTTGATCCTGCTCGCGGGAGAGGGAACGGTGAGCCGGCCGACTCAGGGCCATCGCCTGAGGCGCGCCCTCGGGTATTCGGCGGCGGTGGCCACGTTGTGTGGGTTGGGGCTGGCGATCGTGGACGGCAGACCTCTCAGCACACTCCTGGGGAGTCATTGGACCTCGCGAGTGCGGGCCGCCGGGTCGGGAGGCCAAACCCTGGTTCAAACTGGACTCGGACTCTGGGCGCACGCCTGGCCGGTACTGATCGCCGCCGTCCTTGCGGCTTGGCCTGGCGCAAGGAGGCCCCCGGGATGCGGCTCCTCGCTCGCGCTCCAGGCCGCCGTCCTGCTGCCAGTGGTCCTGTTCCATCTCCTTATCCGACCGTGGTGGGGCTATTACTCGGTCTCTGCCATCGCTGTTCTGGCGCCGGCTGCGGGGTATGCGGTGGTCCGCGGGAGGGAGGACTTGCGCCTTGCCTGGCAGACGGGAGTGCCCAGCCGGACTTTCCTGACCGCCACGTTGCGCATGATCGTGTTGGCGCTGGCGGCCGGAGCTGCCGGGCTGGGATGGGTGGAACGGATCCGGCTCTGGAACTCGGCTCCCCGTGTCGAGGCTTCCCCTATCCTGCGCGCGATCGAAGCGTACCAGGCGGATGGCCCAGCGGGGTGCATGTACTCTGCGGATGCCATGGATGCGTTCTGGGCTGGGATCCCCGTGCCTCCTGAACTGCTGGTGATCTCTGAGAAGCGGTTCCTCAGTGGCAGCCTCCCCGAGGACGGAGTGCCGAGGGTGCTCGAGCGATCGGGCTGTGACTTCATCGTGCTGCCGGAAGGTTCCGCTCCCACCCGGGGCGAGACCTGGAATGCGCTGCTTTCCCGCGACTACGTCCGCACGACCGTGGGAGCGGGAAAGGAACTCTTCGTACACCGCGAACTCGATCCTAGGCCGCATGAATCCCATGTTCGCTGGTGAGTCCGCCAGGCCCCGGCCAGGGGGAACGCGGGTCCGCCGGCTGCCCGTGCGGACACCTCACTCCGCTCCTGGCTGGAACGCGGGGTGGACTTCCTGGCAGCGCGGTCGGAGTGCGTATTGGCCCGGGTTCACCTTGATCGAGTTGATGGTCGTGATCGGGATCCTGGGGCTTCTCGCCGCGCTCCTGGCCCCAGCGTTGAGTTCGGCACAGCGCCGGGTGGGAGCTGAGGTTTGCGCTTCCAATCTGCGACAATGGCAGCAGGCCTGGCTCATGTACGCGGATGAGGCCGCGGGCCGCCTGGTTCCCAATCAGGCGCGGTCGGTGGCCATGGACTGGCGCGGCACCCCCGAATCGTGGGCCGGGACCCACCATGCGCGATTGGATGCCGGGCCTGACGCACTCAACCAGGGCGTCCTCTGGCGGTACCTGGGCTTGGGCCGATCCGCGGTGGCGCGATGTCCAGCGGATCGCAGCCGGGTTGAATCGGGGCAGGCTGCCCGCCTGCGATCCTATTCGCTCAATGGGAACTGCCATGGGCGCACGAACGAGCAGCAGGGGGTGGCCTTCACGCTCCAGGATCTGCCCAGCCCGGCCTCGGTGTTCACGTTCATTGACGAGCATCCGGACAGCATCGATGACGGTCATTTTCTGGTTTGGAGTCCGCCCGAGACCCGTTGGGTCAATCTCCCGGCGGATCGGCATGGGCGGATGGGTATTTGGGCCGCGGCGGACGGGCATGTGGTGCGCCAACGTTGGAAGGCTCCCAAACATTGGATTCGTCATGGAACGTACTGGATGGAGAGCCGTTCCCCCGAAGACCGCGCCGACCTGAGCACGCTTCAGGAGTGGATTCTGGAGTTTCCTGTTCCCGTCCCCGTCCCCGACCCGCCTCCATGAGAACGACCCGTGTCACGCTCGTCATCCCGGTGCTGAACGAGGAACGCCAATTGCCGTGGAGCATCTGGCGGCTGCGCGAATCCCTGCGACGCATCGATGGTTATGACTGGGATTTGGTGGTGGTGGACAACGGATCGACGGATCGAACCTGGGAAGTGGCGGAGTCGCTCCAGGCGCGGGGCGAGGCGCGCGCCCTTTCCATCGGTCGGCGAGGTCGGGGTGGCGCTTTGCGGGAAGCGTGGAGCATGGCCACGGGGGAGATTCTTGCGTACATGGACGTCGATCTCTCCACGGATCTGGTTCATGTGCGGGACCTCGTGCAACCCCTGCGCGCCGGAACCGCCGATGTGGTGGCGGGCTCGAGACTATCGCCCGGTTCGCGCGTGGTGCGTGGGTGGCGGCGGGAATGCCTGTCCCGCGTCTTCAACCAAATGGCGCGCGTGCTGACCGGATCACGCGTGCGGGATCATCAGTGTGGGTTCAAGGCCCTGACGCGCTTGGCCTGGCTGGATCTGGCGCCTTGCATCGAGGATCGCGCCTGGTTTTTCGATACCGAATTGCTCGTTCACGCCCAGCGTCGCGGCTGGAGGATTCTGGAAATGCCGGTCCACTGGGTGGACGATCCGGACTCCCGGGTACGGATTTTCTCGACCGCCTGGCAGGAGTTCCGCGGATTGTGGCGCCTGCGGGCACGACCGGCGCGCAGGATTTTCACTTGAGTGCGTCGACGCATCATTCCTACGTTGCCCACCTCGAAGTCGTGGGCCGATACCGCCGCCATTCCGGACCAGGGACACATGACGCTGGGGCAACTGCTCGGCGTGGGACGCCCGCCTGCTCATGATCGTCCTCTACCAGTTCCCGTGGAGCCCCTACTGCCTGGTCCAGCGACGGATCCTGGAAGCCTCACGAGCGAAGTTTCGGATCGTCAATGTTCCCCAGGACGACCGGTCGGTTCTCTGGCGGCTCACGCGGGAGCGGTACTACCAGGTTCCGGTGGTCAAGGACGGCCGCCAGGTGGTGTTCGAAACCGAAGGCGACTCGCAGGTGGTCGCCAAGTATCTCGATTCCCGGCTCAAGCTCGGCCTGTTTCCGCGCGAGGGCGAGGGCGTCCAGGATCTGTTGTGGCGGTACTTCGAGAACGAGGTCGAGGGCGTTGGATTCCGGCTCAATGACATCCACTGGCGCGAATTTGTGCCGGCTGCTGAGCGCTGCGGCTTTGTGCGCCACAAGGAACGCCGGTTCGGGCGCGGGTGTCTTGATCAGTGGCGGGCCGAGGAAACGGGGTTGCTCACGAAGCTGGAGTCCCTCCTGCTCCCCGCGGAGCAGATGTTGGTGACGCGCCCGTTCCTGTTGGAGTCACGACCTCTCTTCGTGGATTTCTGCCTCTGGGGCATGCTCGCCAACGTCCGATTCTCCGGCCATTACGAGCTTCCCGCCGCGCATGCCCGCCTGGGCGAGTGGTATGCCCGGATGACCCGGTGGCGCGTTCCCATCTCGGCGTGAAAAAAAACTATCTCCTCGATACCAACGTCCTGCTCCACGACCCCAACGCGCTCGTGAGCTTTCAGGACAACAACGTCCTGATCCCCATCGAGGTCATCGAGGAGATCGACCGGTTCAAACGCGAATCCAGCGAGCTGGGGCGAAACGCACGTGCCGTCTCGCGCATGCTCGATGCCTGGCGCGCGCAGGGCAAACTAAGCGCCGGAATCCGTCTTCCGGGTGGGGGTTCCCTTCGTATCGTCTTCGAGAAGCCTGAGCCGCCGGCCGTCTCGGCCGGGAACGGGTTCTCCCGGAGCGTCGACAACCGCATCCTTGCGCGCGCCCTTTCCGTGCGCGAGTCGGAGCCGAGCCTGCCTCTGGTGGTCGTCACCAAGGACATCAACCTCCGCCTGAAAGCCGACACGCTCGGGCTGCCGGCCGAGGACTACGAGACCGACCGCATCCAGCTCTCGGAGCTTTACAGTGGCATGCTGGAGCGCCCCGTCAGCGCCGAGGCCCTGGCGGAGTT
Source organism: Verrucomicrobiales bacterium (assembly GCA_020845805.1). Lineage (GTDB taxonomy): Bacteria > Verrucomicrobiota > Verrucomicrobiia > Limisphaerales > CAIMTB01 > CAIMTB01. Next base: position 33,560 of record JADLFD010000067.1, read on the forward strand.
CAAGGCGCATAACGCACTCGCGCTTCCCGAAGGCACCCGCTACGACCCCAACGCCTACTGCACGCTGGTGGATGAAACCAATCCCAAGCGCAGCCTGCTCTCCAAGGTCGATTCCTCCGGGACCAAGCTCGTCCCCATCCAGGACGTTCGCGAAGGCGTCTGGGGGATCCGCCCCCGCAATCGTGAGCAACACTTCGCCCTCGATGCGTTGCTGGACGACCGTGTCAAGCTGGTCACCCTGATGGGCAAAGCGGGTACGGGAAAGACCCTCATGGCCATGGCCGCCGGACTTCGCCGCACCGTGGTGGACCGCGAGTTCCGTCGCGTGTTGGTGGCGCGCCCCACGATATCCATGGGCAAGGAAATCGGTTTCCTACCCGGTTCGCTCGAGGAAAAGCTCGCTCCCTGGATGCAACCCATCCACGACGCCTTGGAGCTCCTGACCGACCTCAACATGGGGCAGGAAAGCCGGCGTTCCGCTGATCTGATGCGCAACGGCAGCATCGTGGTGGAGGCCTTGTCCTACATCCGCGGCCGCAGCATCCCGCACCAGTTCATGATCATCGACGAGGCGCAAAACCTGACGCCGCTCGAGGTGAAGACCATCGTGACGCGTGTGGGGCAGGGCACCAAGATCGTGTTCACCGGGGACCCCTGGCAGATCGACAATCCCTACGTGGATTCCAGCTCCAACGGGTTTGTTCATCTCATCGACCGCTTCCGGGGCCAGCCTCTTTCGGCGCACGTGCACCTCGAGAAGGGGGAACGCTCGGAGCTCGCCGAGATTGCCGCCAATCTTCTGTGAACCGGGCTCAGCGCTGGGCCGCCGGCGCTTCCACCGGGTTTCCTTTGTCGAAGACGATGCGCCAGGTGCCGGGGCCCTCGCGCCGCCAGACCGAGGTGAAGGTGGCGACCTGACGGCCCTCCGGGTTGAACACGGGGCCCGAAGTGAGAGCCAGCGTTCCGGAATCGAGCACCTCGACCTGACCGGGTTTCCATGAGAACGGTGCCTGCGCACCTTCGAAAAAGGGCTGCCAGCCTTCCAGCACCGCGGCTCGCCCACGCAAGGGCTCCGGGCCCGAGAAGAACACCGCCTCGGCAGAGACAAACCCGCCGAACGCCGTGAAATCGCGGTCCTGCATGGTCTTCGCGAAGGCCGCTTCGGTCTGACGGACTTCGTCGGTCAGATCCTCATGCTGGATGCGGGAATCGTTGGCCTGGTGCTCCTTGGAGGTCGCGCAGGAGACGCAAACGCCTGCCGTGAGCAGGGCCGCACCAAGCAGCGCCAGCGAGCGCGCCAGAGGTCGGGGGTCGCGCATAGTCAGCTCCATGAGGTGATTGGAGGCCAAAACGGGCGCTCGATCAACGCCCCGGTGGGGAGGCGCATCACCGTGCCGCGGCCCGGCTGAAGCGTTTGCCCGGGCTTTGGCGCACCACGCGCTTGATCTCCAAGCCCAGCAACGTCGAGGCCACCGCGCCCGGCGGCAGTCCCGTGCGGCGGATGACGTCGTCCATCGCCACCTCGTCCTGGCCCAGGACCTCCAGGATGCGTCGTTCCTGGCCGGAGAAAGGCAACGCCAGCGAGGGCGTGGGGGGCGTCTGGGCGGGCAGTAGGGAGGGGGACGCGGGAGGGACCGCCTGCAGGTACTCAAATTCGCTGAGCACGTCCTCCGGTCCTTCACAGAGTTTGGCGCCCTTCTTGATCAGGTCGTGGCAACCTCGGCTGCGTGGCGAATCGACACGACCAGGGACCGCAAAAACCTGCCGGTTGTACTCGCTGGCGAACTGCGCCGTGATCAGGGCGCCGCTCTCGAGGTTGGCTTCCACGACCACGCTGCCGAGGGTCATTCCTGCCACGATGCGGTTCCGGATGGGAAAGGTCTGTCGATCCGGAGCGCGGTTGAAGGGGAACTGGGTGAGCACCATGCCCTCGGCGGCGATCCGCTCGTAGAGCGCCGCGTTCTCGGGCGGGAACACGAGGTTGATTCCTGTGCCGAGGACACAAATTGTGCGGCCCTTGGCCGCCAGGGCGCCATGATGCGCGGCCGTGTCGATGCCTCGCGCCCCGCCGCTCACCACGGTCATGCCGAGGTGCGCGAGTTGGAACCCCAAGCGGCGCGCGGTGTCGAGTCCGTAGGACGTCGAGAGCCGAGATCCGATGATCGCGATGGCATGGCGATCGAGGGGCGAAGGCGTCCCGCGCGCATAGAGCACGATAGGCGGGTCGTTGATCTCGCGAAGCAGGGCCGGGTATTCCGGATCATCGCGGATCAGGATTCGGCAGCCGAAGGCGGCGGCGCGTTGGAGTTCGGCCGCCAGGTCGACGTTGGTTTCCCAGTGTGCGATCGCATGGGCGGTGCTGGCCCCGACGCCTTCCACGCGCAGGAGTTCGGATTCCTGGGCGGCGAGGATGGCCCGGGGATCTCCAAAGCGTTCCATCAGCTTCTGCAGGCGGATGGGACCGACATGATCGACCAGGTTGAGCGCGACCAGCGCTTCGCGAACCTCCATACCCATCGTTACTGGGTGGCGATCCTCCCTCGCAAACGCAAACCCGGTTCGGGCAGGTCTGTCCCCGAAATACCGCTTGCCATACGGGAAGCGGCCGGGCTCAATCGCCGTCCCGCTTTGGGCTGGGTAGCTCAGTTGGTAGAGCAGGGGACTGAAAATCCCCGTGTCGGCGGTTCGATTCCGTCCCCAGCCACCATTCCGTTCCCCCACCGCCTGCCTCGGCGTCCTTTCCTCCGGTGGGTTCTGAGCTCCGGCGAAAACTCCAACGGCCGCCCGGTTCCCCGCTCCTTCTCTCTTCCTCCGGGCGGCGCCGCGTTCGGCTCGCCTCAGGACAGGCGGTGTCCTGTTCTTCCCGATCATCCGGTGGTTTCCGCCTCCAGCAGCAGAATCGTCGTGACCCTCATGGAGCGCGTGCACCTCTCGTCGCTTGCGATCTCCCCATGCCATGGGACACTGCGCCCAATCCCGTTCCCCGACACAGACAATGGTGATTCGAGACACACTCCCTGAGGACGCCAAGGCGGTGGCGGCGCTGGTGGACGCGGTGGCCCGAGAGCGCCGTTATCTCGCGGCTACGATGGGTTTCTCACCAGAGTCCACCGAAGCGTTCATCAGGTCCGTGAGGGCTGCCAAGGGAGTCCACTTGGTGGCGCTTTTGGACAATGCCATCAGCGGCTGGTGCGATATCACTCCGGCAGCCTTCGAGGGGATGACGCATGTCGGCAGGCTGGGGATGGGAGTGAAGGCAGGTTTCCGTGGGCAGGGGATGGGCAAGGCGCTGCTGAAGGCGGCGCTGACTCGGGCGTTCGCGCTTGGACTGGAGCGGGTCGAGTTGGAGGTGTTTCGCTCGAATGCTGCGGCGGTGCACCTTTACGAAGCACACGGGTTTCTCCGCGAAGGAGTGAAGGTCAGCGCGCGAAAGCTCGACGGGCTGACGGATGACATCCTTCTTTTCGCCGTGTTCCAAAGCTGCAATCACTAGCCTATGCCTGACCCACTTTCCTGTCCTGGGATGATGGGCGTCGGAAAGGTGACATCCGCATGAGAACGATCACAACCTTGGCTCTCTGCACGGCCTTCCTGTGGGTGGGGTGCTCGGCTTCGCGCCTGGCAAGGGAGGGCGA
>JADLFD010000068.1 GCA_020845805.1 Verrucomicrobiales bacterium
CTCGTAACCCGTCCCGTACAGCATCCCGCGCGAGGCGGCGCGCTCGATGCCGTCGAGGACGATGGAGGACCATGCACGTTCCAGCGATTTCGAACCCTTGTCGGACTTCTTCTTCATGCGAATGCGAATGCGATTGGACCGGCATGATGGCCGAGACCAGGGCCGGCCGGTAACCAAAAATTCTCGCAGAAAGCCGCGCCCGAGCCTCCGACCTCCGATTCCCCTCGTCCCTTCAGTGTCCGCCCAGCACGGTGTAGCCCTGGCGCCGAAGATCCACCGCCAGATCCCGCTCCATCACCACCGCCGCCTCGAACGGCATCGGATTCAGGTACTCGAACAACTCCGGGAGCAGCCTCACCCCAAAGCGACGCACCCAGTACGACGATTTGTAGCCCCGCACGTGATTGGCCAGTCGTTCCTCGGGCGGCAGCCCCGTCATGCCCACATACACCGGCGGCTTCCCCGGATCCCGCAGCGGATTCAACGCGCGCGCGGCGCGCGAGTTCAGCACGGCGGCATCGAGCTCCACGACGTACACATGATGATGGTGCGGGTGACCCTGCGCACGTCGGCGGTCGACCGCCGCCTCCTCGCGCCGCTCCGCCCAGGGACCGCGTCGCGGCCGCCGGGCCGAAGGGCCGCGCCCCAAACGCGACGCCGCGGGTTTCATCTCAACCGGGACGGGCGTCGCCCGTGACGGGCGCCACGGTCGAGAGTTGCGCGAGGAACCCGCCGAAATTCCAGCGATCCCAGCCTTCGTAAATGCGCCCCTGTCGAACCTTCAACCAGGTCATCCCTTCAAAAACCACCAGCCGACCGGACGCTTCAATTCCCATCAACGGCCCACGATGCGTCCCGCTGGCACGCCAGCGCACCACCTCGTTCTCACCCTGAACCACCAGATCCTCGATCTCGACCCGCAGATCAGGCAATCCGACCAACAACTCCTCGCGCACCTTGCGGAACGCCGCGAGACCACGGCCCGTCCCGGTTTCCAGATGAGTAAAGGCGGACGGCTCGGCCAGCCGGTCGATGGCTTCCTCGTGCCGGCGATTCCAAACTTCTTCAAACCACACTTGGGCCACGGAGGAAGTTCGTGCAGGGACGGTGTCAGACATGGTTGGGGAGTAGGTGCAAGGCGTGCCCGGATGAAGGCGAATCGGGAGCGTGCCGCACCCGCATCGCCAGGATCAACCCGCCAGGGGTGGAAGAAACTCGCAGCCGTAGCGCTGGAGCAATTCCGAGACGGCCGCCATGTCCGGCGCGCCCCCGGCCGAAAGACCATCCAACTCGCGAAAGGCGCGCTCGAATCCCGCCGGAGTGAGGGTGATCAGCAACCGACCCGGCTGGGTCCCCACGAACTTCGGCGAATGCGGGCGGTTGCGCGGCGCAAAGAACGTGTCCCCCGCTCGCAATCTCACGGTGTGCCCGTCACACCAGATCTCCAACTCGCCCTCGAGCACATGGAAGGTCTCCTCCTCGCGACGATGCACATGGGGGGGCACGGAATCTCCGGGTTGCCCCGTCAGTTCAATCAGCGCGAACGCCCCGTGCGTCTGGTGCCCATCCAACAGGATCCGCACCGAGGCGCCGAGGACATCGAGGGTGTGAACGCTTTCGATGTGGGAGGTGGCGGGATGGAGAGACATGGTGGAGGGGGTTGAGGAGGAGGCGGGGCGCACCTCGGGCGCGCCCCGCAGTGACATCTCGTGAGCCTTAGCGCAGGGCTTTCTTCAGGAAACTGAGGCCCTTGGTGGCGATCTCGTCGCGGGTCGGCTCCATGCGACGCCAGATCGCCGCCGCGCGCGCGATGACCTTCACGTCGGTGGTGAAACTCTCGATCACCAGGTCACCCTGGTACTTGACCTTGCGGAGTGCGGCGACGATGGGCTTCCAGTCGATGTGATCGTTGCCCGGGGTGCCGCGGTCGCTGCCGCAGGCGTGGAAATGGCCGAGCAACTTGCCGGCCTTGAGGATCGCCGCCGCCTGGTTCTTCTCCTCGATGTTCATGTGGAAGGTGTCGAGGTGCAGCCGCAACGCGGGGCTGCCCACCGCCTTGAGGAGCTTCAGACCCTGGTCGCAGGTGTTCAGGAAGTCCGTCTCGAACCGGTTCAACGGCTCGACGCAAATCTGAACCCCGCGCGCTTCCGCATACTTGGCCAGAACCTTGAGGTTCTTGACCACCAGCGCCCACTGGGCCTTCTGCGCCTCGGGCGTCTCCGCGTCGGCGCGACCCACCACGCTGTACACCGGTCCGATCAGCGAGGGACACCCCATCACCACCATCTGGTCGATGAGGGCCTTGCAGTAGGTCATGGCCGTGGCCTGCTCCTCGGCCGTGCCACGGAAATCACGACCGGGGCCCATGCACGCGCACACGCTGCCGATCGCCAGCCCGGCCTTGTCCGCCGCGGCCTTCACCTTGGCGGGGTCCAGGTGTTCCGGTGCCTCGACCGGGATCTCGACGGTGTCGAAGCCCCACTTCTTGAACTTCGGAAACAGCTTCGTGCTGGCCGTGGTGAAGGGGGAGACGAACAGGAAGGAATTGATGCCAATTCTCATGATAGACAGATGCTGAAGCCGCCGTGGCGGCGATGGGTGAGCTACGGCTTGAGGCTAGATCACAGCCCCGCGGAGTCAAAACTTTCGGTCGGCAAGCTTCTGGATGTGGTCGCCCACGCGTACCTCGCCCCCGCGCAGCACGCGCACGTAAATCCCACGCAGATGAAGCTGCCGTCCTTCGTCCGAATTCACCCACGCCAGGGCCGCAGCACCGAAACGCTCGGCGAACTTGCGGCATCCCATGTGCGGCATCGAGGTGACCTCCAGCACCGCGCCGCCCAGCCGTAACCGGTCGCCCGGCTGCAGGTTCGTCCGGCTCAGATCGAAATCGACGTACAACTGGTCGCCCGCCAACGCCCAGCGGTCGCGACTCCCCGCCACGGCGTCGGCGGCGCGCGAGTTCATCAGCGCCAACTGCGTCTCCGTCTCGGCTGGATTCTCCATTCCCGCGAGCGCCGGAGTGCCGGTCGCCGGATGTTGCGACGCCCAGTAGTCCCCCACCGCGCCAATCCCCACTTCCAATCGGCAGACCTCGAGCTCGGTGCGCGCATCGCGCGCCGGCCGGACCACGATCGCTTCCAGGCGCCCGCCGTTGTTCGGCGAGTGCCGGATCGTCTCCAGCTCCGAATTCAGATC
>JADLFD010000069.1 GCA_020845805.1 Verrucomicrobiales bacterium
CAAGCCTGGCGCTTCCGCGATTACGTCATCCGCTCCTTCAACGCGGACAAACCCTTCGCCCAGTTCGTGCGCGAACAACTTGCCGGTGATGAGATGCTCGCCGGGCCACCCCGATCCGAAGCCGAGCAGGAGGCCCTCGTCGCCACCGGCTATTTGCGCGTCGGCCCGCAGGACAACTCGGCGGCGCTCTTCAATGAACAGGGTCGGGCCCGCGCCGAATGGCTCGCCGACCTCACCGAAACCACCGGCTCCGCGTTCCTCGGACTCACCCTCTCCTGCTGCCGCTGCCACGACCACAAGTACGACCCGCTCTCCCAGGCCGATCACTTCCGTCTGCGCGCCTTCTTTCAGCCGGTCCAATACGGCGACGACCTCGCCCTTGATCTCGCCCCGGAACAGGCCGCCATCCGCGAACAGCACGCACGCTTGGATGCCGAGGCCAAACCTCTCTCCGTTCGCCGTGCCGCGCTCCTCGCTTCGTCCAAGGACCGGCTCCGCCGCGAGCGCACCACCAAGCTCTCCGAGGCCGAACGCCAACTCCTCACGGCCACCACCGACCCCCAGCCCCAGCATTTCCAACAACGCGCCGCCGAGTTGTCCAAGAAGATCGAACCTTCCGACGACGAAGCCCGCCAAGGCTTTACTGAAGCCGAACGCAAGGAAGACTCCGATCTCGCCGCGCGACTCAAGGCCGTCCACGCCAGGAAGCCTCCCTTCCTCCGGGCCCTCTTGGCCACCGACTCCAGCACACCGCCTCCCCCCACGCGCATCCTGTTCCAAGGCGATCCGGCCGCGGAACGCACTCCCGTCGAGCCTGGTTTCCCCTCGGCACTCGACCCCAATCCCGCCGCAATCCCTCGCGCCCCGAATCCACGCACCACCGGACGCCGCTTGGCCTTGGCAGAGTGGATCACCCACCCTTCCAATCCGCTGAGTTCCCGCGTCTTCGTGAACCGCGCCTGGCAGGCGATGTTCGGACGCGGCCTGGTCCGAACCCCCAACGACTTCGGCCTGGCCGGGGCGCGACCGTCACACCCTGAACTCCTCGATTGGCTCGCCGCGGAATTCCAAGCCAGCGGCGGCTCCCTCAAACGCCTCTACCGTCTCATCGCCACCAGCGACACCTACCGCCAAACGTCGGCGCCGGACTTGGGTGCCGAGCCGTGGGCGCGAGCACAAGCGATCGATGCCGAGAACCTCCTCCTGTGGCGCCAGAACCTGCGCCGCCTGACGGCCGAACAACTGCGCGACGCCATGCTGACCGTCTCGCAGCGCGTGGCCTGGCGTGCCGGCGGGCCCCCTGTCTGGCCCGAACTCCCCCTCGACGTGCTCCAAGCCAATCCGGCGTTCCTGGATGACAACGCCGAGAAGACCAAAGGTTGGTATCCTTCCCCCGCTCTCGAACGCGCCGTCCGTAGCGTCTATCTCGTTCAGAAACGCACCGTGCGGGTGCCTTTCCTGGAGACGTTCGATCTCCCCGAGAACTCATCCTCCTGCCCCCAGCGGACCGTGTCCATCGTCGCCCCACAGGCGCTTTCGTTACTCAACGGCTCCGAAGCCCTGGAGGCGTCGGCCAACTTCGCCGCCCGCCTCCAAACCGAGGCCGGGGGCGACCGTCGACGGGAAGTGGAACTCGCTTTCAGGCACGCCCTCCAACGCTCCCCCACCCCCGGAGAACAACAGGCCGGCGAGCGCTTCCTGGCCCGCGCCACCCTGACCGAATTGTGCCGCGCCCTCCTCAATCTGAACGAGTTCGCCTACCTCGATTAATTTGTGCTTGAAGGCCCTCCAGACCGGAAGGAGGGTCCGCGGCGCGGTTCGGGGAACGCTCGCCACCCCGGGGCAGTCAGACCACGCGGCCGGTGTTGGAAAGGCTCGTGACGAGTGACCCACGTCGGAGCATTCTCGGACCCCAAACTGTTTCTCGAATGGAAGAGTCGATCGAAACACAGGGTCGCGTAACCTCGGTGCTCGCGGGCACGATGTTCCGCGTTCAGTTGGACAACAACCACGAGGTCCTTGCCCACATCTCCGGCAAGATGCGCCAGCGCTTCATCCGCCTCACCGTCGGGGATCGAGTGCGACTCGAGATGTCGCCCTACGACCTGAACAAGGCGCGCATCGTGTATCGGTTGGGCTGACCCGCGGCGTCGCCTCCGCGACCCTCCCCCCGCCCTCTCCGGCGACGGACGCGCCAGGCGTCCTCACCGCGTCAGATCCGCCTGCCCCAAAACCCGGAAATTGTGCCGTTGCAGGGCCTGCGTCGCCACGTCGATGTCCTCCAGGTTCAGGGCCAGCACCGGTCGACTCGCGGGCAACGCGAGGAAGGCATACATGTAGTGGATGTTGATCTCGGCCTCGAGCAACGCAGCCAGGGCCGTCTCCAACCGACTCTCAATATCCACCTCCACCACCAGCACCTCGGCTTCGGTATACGAGTACCCTTCCTCGTTCAGTAATTCCCGCGCGCGGTCCGGATCATCCACCACCACCCGCAGAATCGCGCTGTCCGTGGTGTCCAACACCGTCAGCGCCAGAATGTGCACGTCGTGGTTCTTGAGCAGCGAACTCAGATCGTGGATGCGCCCGATCTTGTTCGCGACGAAGACAGAGATCTGGATCACCGGCTCGCGCCCTGGATGAATCATCGTGGACTGCCCCATGAGCGTCCGATGGAAGACCATCCCGGCCCGGCATTGCACGCGGAAACTCTGTCCCGCCCCCCTGCCCGATCCCCTGCGGGCCGCGTCCTCCCCGCCAACGCGACGGGTCCGCGCACGCGGTCGTGGCCCGAGTCAGAGACCCACGGCCTGGAACCGACGGTCCACCTCCTTCAGGTGGAACTCGATGGAGCACAACTTTGCCAGTTCGCCCTCGCCGAAATGCCGTGCCACGTCCGGATCGGAGGCCAATTGCACCAGGAAATCGGCGTCATCGCGGCCGGCATGCTTCACCGCCCACGTCTTCATCGCATTGCGTTGCACAAGGTCATAGGCCTCCTCCCGCGAAAGCCCCTTGCGAATCAGCGCGAGCAGCACGGTCTGGCTGTTCCACATGCCCAAGCTCAACCCCAGGTTCCGTCGCATGTTCTCCGGGTAGACGTTCAAACCGTCCATCATCCGGGTCAGCAACCCGAACATGTAATCAAGCAGGGTGCAGGAGTCGGGGAAGATGATGCGCTCCACCGAGGAATGGCTGATGTCGCGCTCATGCCAGAGCGCCACGTTCTCCAACGCCGCCACCGCGTTGCCACGCAACACCCGCGCCAGTCCCGTCAGCCGCTCCCAGGTGATGGGATTGCGCTTGTGCGGCATCGCGCTGCTGCCCTTCTGCCCGCGCGTGAAGGGCTCCTCCGCCTCCAGCACCTCGGTGCGCTGAAGATGCCGGAACTCGACCGCCCAGCGCTCGATGCTCGCGCCCACCAACGCCATGGCATTCATGAACTCCGCGTGGATATCCCGTTGCACCACCTGAGTGGCGATCGGTGCGGGACGCAATCCCAGCGCGGTGCACACCGCCTGCTCGATCTCGGGACTCAGGTGCGCGCTGGTCCCCACGGCGCCACTCAACTTGCCGACCGCCACCGATTCCCGCGCAGTGCGAAGCCGCGTCTCCGCCCGACCGAACTCGTCATACATCAGGGCGAGCTTCAGCCCGAAGGTGGTGGGTTCGGCATGGATCCCGTGGCTGCGGCCAATGCAGGGCGTGAGACGATGTTCGCGGGCACGACGCGCCAGCACTTCGCGGAACTGGGCAACATCCCGCAGCAGCAGATCCGCGCTCTGCACCAACTGCACCGCCAGCGCGGTGTCGACCACGTCACTCGAGGTCAGTCCGAAATGCAGCCACCGGCTCGCCGCGTGGTTGATCTTCTCCGCCACCGCCGTGGTGAACCCGATGACGTCGTGGTTGAGGGTCTTCTCCAGCTCGCGCTGACGGTCCACCAACCCCTTGAGGTCCTGTTTCCACGCGTCCGCCCCGGCCTTTAACCGCTCGAAATCCGAGGCGGGAACCACGCCCTGCTTCACCAATGCCTCGCTCGCCAGAATCTCGATCTCCAACCAGATGCGTAGTTTGTTCTCGTCGGTCCAGATGGCCCGCATCTCCGGCCGTGAATAGCGCGTAATCACCGGGCGAAGTCTGCGGAATCCCGAAGATCCCGAGAAGCGAGAAGAACGACGCTAGCGATTCCGCATGCGCTCCCGGGCCTTCTCGAGAATGCGCTTTTCCTTCTCCGTCAGACTTTGGATCCCGTGCGCGGAAATCTTGTCCAGAATGGGATCCACCTCGCGGCGCATGAACTCTTCTGGGGTCTCGGGTTCGGCTGCGGCAGCCGACTTGCCCGGGCGTGAACCCGACGCTCCCAGTGGCACCGCCACCTCCTCCTCCACTTCCTGATCGCGTCCGCGACGCCGTGAAAGCCGCTGCCACCAATGCGGAGCGTCGTCGCTCAAAAAGAGCCGCACAAACGCCGCGCCCGTCAGCAACCCACCCAGATGCGCGGCGTGCGCAATGCCCCCGTGCGGGAACACCGTGCCGAACACGCTGAAGCCGAACAGGACCCAGAACATGGTCATGCTCCGGAGCTTCACCGGAATGACATACAGGAAGAACACGGTCTCCCGCGTGGGAAACAGGAAGCAGAATGCCCCCGCCAACCCAAGGATCGAAGCGGAGGCCCCCACGGTCCATTGCCCCTCCATCATGTAGCGGGGATGAAAAACCTGCGCCATCAGGTCCACCACCCCGCCTAGAAGTCCGGCCAGCAGATAAATCTTCCAGAAACGCCCCACGCCCACCGCCTCCAGCACCGAACGCCCGAAAAACCAAAGCCCAATGCCGTTGAACAGGATGTGCCAGGGCCAGGGAGCGGTATGCAGGAACTGGTAGGTGAAGAGCCGCCAGTATTCCCCGCGCCGCACCGTCGCCGCACTCAGGCCCAACCACTTGCCCAGGGAGGTGTTGGCGTACACCTGCAGGAAGCACTCCACGAAAAACAAAAACCCCAGCAGCACCAGCAGGATGACCACCGGGGACCGCCGGAGATATCCATCCCCGTCGCGCATGTA
>JADLFD010000070.1 GCA_020845805.1 Verrucomicrobiales bacterium
CCGGGATCGTGCACAACCTGATGAAGGTGGAGACGCACAATCATCCCACCGCCATCTCCCCCTTCCCGGGAGCCGCCACCGGCGCCGGCGGCGAAATCCGCGATGAAGGTGCCACCGGGCGCGGATCGCGTCCCAAGGCAGGTCTCACCGGCTTCAGCGTCTCGCATCTGCATCTCCCCGGCCTCGCCGAGTCCTGGGAACAACCGGCCTTCGGGAAGCCGGAGCACATCGCGAGCGCGCTGCAGATCATGATCGACGGCCCGCTGGGCGGAGCCTCGTTCAACAACGAGTTCGGACGCCCCAACCTCGGCGGCTACTTCCGCGTTTACGAGCAAACCGTGGCCGGCGTCCGTCGCGGCTATCACAAGCCGATCATGATCGCCGGCGGCATCGGTGCCATCGCGGCGTCGCAAACCGCCAAGCTCCCCTTCGAAGCCGGCACGCTCCTCATCCAACTCGGGGGTCCGGGCATGCGCATCGGCATGGGAGGCGGCGCCGCGAGTTCCATGGCCGCGGGCGCCAACCAGGCCGATCTCGATTTCGATTCCGTCCAGCGCGGCAACCCGGAGATCCAGCGGCGCGCGCATGAGGTGATCGTCCAGTGCGCGGCGCTAGGCGAGAAAAACCCCATCCTTGCCATCCACGACGTGGGCGCGGGCGGACTTTCCAACGCCTTTCCCGAGCTCGTCGACGGCGCGCACCGCGGCGCGCGCTTCGACCTGCGCCAGGTGCCGCTCGAGGAGTCGGGCCTCGCGCCCAAGGAGGTCTGGTGCAACGAAAGCCAGGAACGCTACGTCATGGCCATCCGGCCCGAGTCTCTGCCCCTGTTCCGGGCGTTGTGCGAACGCGAGCGCTGCCCCTTCTCCGTGGTGGGCCAGGCGACCGACGCACGGCAGCTCATCCTCGAGGACGGCCCCGGCGGCGGGCGCGCCATCGACATGCCCATGGAAGTCCTGCTGGGCAAACCGCCCAAAATGCGGCGGGAGGCGAAACGCGCCCACTCGACTCCGGCGCCGTTCGACGCCGCGCGCGTGCGCCTGCCAGACGCGGCCTTCGCCGTACTCCGGCATCCGACCGTCGCGAGCAAACGCTTCCTCATCACCATCGGCGATCGGACCGTGGGCGGGTTGTCCTCACGCGATCCCATGGTGGGGCCCTGGCAGGTGCCGGTGGCCGACTGCGCCATCACGCTGGCGGACTTCTCCGGCTTTCGAGGTGAAGCCATGAGCATGGGCGAACGCACTCCCATCGCGAGTGTGAACGGACCGGCCTCGGGCCGCATGGCGATTGGCGAAGCGCTCACCAACCTGCTCGCCGCGCCGATCGACCTGCCGCGCGTGAAACTCAGCTGCAACTGGATGGCCGCCTGCGGCGAGCCGGGCGAGGATGCGGCGCTCTACGACACGGTGCGCGCCGTCGGTCTCGAACTCTGCCCCGCGCTGGGCATCAGTGTTCCCGTGGGCAAGGACAGCCTGTCCATGCGCACGCGCTGGAACGACTCGGGGCAGGCACGACAGGTGACCGCGCCGGTCAGCCTCATCGTCAGCGCCTTCGCCACACTCGACGACGTGCGCCCCGCACTCACGCCGCAATGGCAGCCCGGCGCCACCGTGCTGCTGCTCGTCGACCTCGGGTTCGGCCGGAACCGCCTGGGCGGCTCCATGCTGGCCCAGGTCACGGACCAGTTCGGCGGAGAGCCCCCGGATCTGGATGACCCCGCCCGGCTCAAGGGACTGATCGAAGCGGTCACGACGCTGCGCCGCGACGGTCTCCTCCTGGCCTACCATGATCGCAGCGACGGCGGACTCTGGAGCTGCCTGTGCGAGATGGCTTTTGCGTCCCATACCGGACTCGCGATCACGCTCGATGCCCTGGTCCGCTCCTCCCGGGCGGCGCAACCCAGCCTCCAGGACCACGCCCTCCGCTGTCTCTTCACCGAGGAACTGGGCGCCGTCCTGCAAGTGAAGGAGGCCGACACCGCACGCGTGCTCGACGTGCTGCGGCGTCACGGACTCGGCGAGCACACCCACCTGGTGGCGCAGCCCCGATCCACGCCGATCGTGGAGGTGCAGTCGGAACAGGTCACGCTGTTCACCGCCCCGCTGCGGGAATTGCACCAGGCCTGGGATGAAGTCAGCTGGCGTCTCGCGAGATTGCGGGACCATCCGGGCAGCGCGGATTCCGAGCACGACGCCCAGGGGCGACCGGAGGATCCGGGCCTGCATGTGCACCTGACCTTCCCCGCCCCGGCCCGCCGCATCGAGGCCAGCCCAGCCGCGTCCGGAGCGCGTCCGCGCCTCGCGATCCTGCGTGAGCAGGGCGTGAACAGCCATCTGGAGATGAGCTATGCCATGGCCCAGGCCGGGTTCGAAACGTACGACGTCCACATGACGGATCTCCAGTCCGGACGCCTTCGTCTGGACGGGTTCCGTGGTTTTGTCGCGTGCGGCGGGTTCACCTACGGCGACACCCTGGGGGCCGGCGAGGGTTGGGCGCGGTCGATCCTGTTCAATCCGGTGCTGGCGGAGCAGTTCC
>JADLFD010000071.1 GCA_020845805.1 Verrucomicrobiales bacterium
GGGAGCGGGGGAGCGAGCGCCGTCTGCACGACGGCGGCTACGGAACGGACGGGGTAGTCGCGGACGTGAAGTCCGCGCTGACTGGCGTTGGCGAACGGGGTGAGCGGGAGTGGGGGAGCGAGCGCCGTCTGCACGACGGCGGCTACGGAACGGAGGGGGTAGTCGCGGACGTGAAGTCCGCGCTGAACGGCGTTGGCGAACGGGGTAAGCGGGAGCGGGGGAGTGAGCGCCGTCTGGACGACCGCGGCTACGGCAGGGGCGGGAAGTCGACGTGCGCGATTGGCGCGATCCTGGCAAAGCGCTACGATAGCGCATCGATGAACGGCCCGCGCCCGGATCTCCTGACCGACCTGCTGCGGGACGTGTCGCGGTCGTTTTATCTCACCCTGCGGGTCCTACCCGAGCCGGTGCGCGCGCAGATCGGGCTGGCCTACCTCCTGGCGCGTGCCACGGATACCATCGCCGACTCGGATCTGGTTCCGGTGGCGGACCGGCTGGCGCTGTTGCGGTTGCTGCGCGACCGCATCCTGGGCGGTCATGACGAGCCCCTGGATTTCACGGGCTTGGCGGAGGGCCAGGCCCTGCCTGCGGAGCGTGCGTTGTTGGAGCGGATCGAGGAGGCCATCGAGGTTCTCGCCGGATTCTCCTGCTTCGATCGCTGTTGTGTGCGGGAGGTGATCACCACCATCACCAGCGGCCAGGAGTTGGACCTGGTGCGGTTCCAGGATGCCGACTCGACCCGGATTGTGGCGTTGGAAACCCAGGAGGAGCTCGACGACTACACCTATCGCGTGGCGGGGTGCGTGGGCGGGTTCTGGACGCGTCTTTGTCGCGCGCATTTGTTTCCCGACACCGCGCTCGACCTGGCGCGGTATGTCGATGACGCGGTGCGATTCGGGAAGGGTCTGCAACTGGTGAACATCCTGCGGGATCTCCCGGGGGATCTGCGCAAGGGGCGATGTTACCTGCCCGCGGATGGCCTGGCGCGGCATGGCCTTCAGCCCGAGGACTTGCTGGACCCGGCGCGGGAACCCCGTCTGCGACCGCTGTATCGTGAGCATCTGGCCACCGCTTCCGCGCATCTCGAGGCGGGTTGGCGGTACACCTGCACCACCCCGGTTTCGCAATCCCGGGCGCGACTGGCGTGCGCACTCCCGCTTTTGATCGGCGCCGAGACCGTGTCCCTGTTGGGCGCCGGCAACAACGTGCTAGACCCGACGCGGCGCATCAAAGTGCCGCGGCCACGCGTGCGTTGGATCATGGTCCGGAGTGTGGCGCTGGTCCCCTTTCGCCGTCGGTGGGAGGCGATGTTCCGCACGCCGATCGGGCCTATCGCTGCGCCACCGCCGCGATGATTCCGACCAGGATGAGGGCGGCGAGGACGGCGAGGGTGATCTTGATCCAACTGTACGGCCGGTCGCCGGCGATGGCCCCGGTGACCCCGTTGACCACCACCTGGAAGCTTTTGCGTCCGTAGACGTAGGCCAGGAGCCAGACGGGCGCGAGGATGTGTTTGAACGTCTGCCCGCGGTAATCCGCGGAGACGCGCAGGTTGCGATGCGTGTCGCCGGGAACCTGGGAGGCGCACAGGGAGCGCAACTTGGCGTCCATGGTTTCGCGGGATCGCTGGGCGGCGGCGACCAGATCAAGCTGGTACTGTTCCACCACCCAGCCGGCGACATAGCCGGGGTCGTAGGGCTTCAGGTCGCTGGTGGTGGGAAACGGCTCGATCTTGGAGAGCAGGTCCCCGCGAACGCCCTTCGATGCCGCGACGAGCTCATCGTCAAAGAAATGATCGAGGCTCCCCGAGCTGGGGACCCAGCGCACTTTGCGGACCTGTCGGGTCTGCAGATTGCCCTGCGCATCGCGGTAGGTCTCCGTCTCGTAATAGTAGTAACCGGAGTCTGCGGTCCAATCGGCATGCACCTGGGCGTCGAACGTCCAGTAAGGCAAGTACACCCCATGGAGGGTGTCCGTGATGGCTCGGGATTTGAGGGCGTTGGGTGCGAACCAGCGCGTGGCGTACCAGCGGCGCATCTGTTCGCGCACCGTGGCTTCCGGGACGGTGAACGCCAGGAGGCTGGAAGGGCGGATCGGGGCCTGCTGCTGGTCCGCCGGCACGATGGCCGGCGAACCGCAGAACTCGCAGGCCCGCGCGACATGTTTGGGATCGAAGACCGAGATCGCGTTGCAGTTCTGGCACCGCACCGACTTGGTCTCGGCCTGCCAGCCGCGCTGGTCGGGGGTCAGCCGACGCAGCCCGGCGACGAGGTCGTTCTCCTCGATCAACGAGCCATCGTCAGCGAGCTTGGCGGGAGAGACCGTGCTGCAGTACGGGCAGACCAACGACTGACGTGACGGTTCCCACCGCGCGTCGGCACCACACGCCGGGCACGCGAACTTGTTCAGGGCGCTGAGTTCCGACATGGCTGGCTGACGGCGGCGCGGGTCGGGCGGACTAGTGTTTCAGGAACTCCTCGAGCGCGCCTTGGGAGATACGCCAGGCGGCGCCGATCTTCTTGCCCTTGAGATCCCCCGATTCCAGGGAGGCCATCACGTCGGCTTCGGTGACGCCGAGGGATTGGGCCACCTCGGCGGGGCTGAGCAATTTCGGGATCCCTGCGGCGGCGGCGGCCGGAGCGGTGGGCGCTCCAAGCGGCGGAGGGGGAGTGCCCGCGGCGGCCTGCGGTTGGTTGAACTGGTGGGCGAGCTGCTGCGCCATGGCCAGTCCGATGCCCAATTGCGCCGCGGCGCTGCCCGTGCCGCCCTCGCCCTTCTCCAGACCCTGGGCCATCTGGAACTTCACATAGTCGTTGAGGTTTCCCACCGCCGACATGCTCGAGCGTTTGTCGATGGCGGCCTCGACCTCGGGCGGGACGGAGGCGTTTTCGAGGATGAAACTGGTGACCTCGATGCCGTACTTGGCGACGGTCTGGGGATTCACCAGCGGGAGGATGGCTTCGCCGACCTCCTGATAGCGCGTGGCGAGGTCGAGCACGGGGATGCGCGCGCTGGCCACCGCGTCGGTGAACACGCTCACGATGCGGGAACGCATCGTCTCGTGGAACTCATCGAGGCGGAAATGGTTGTCGGTCCCGGCGACCTCCTTGAGGAACACCTTGGGATCCACGATGCGAAAGTCGTAGGTGCCAAAGGCCCGGACCCGGACGATGCCAAAGTCCTGGTCGCGCATCATGATGGGGTTGGAGGTACCCCATTTGTTGCCCGAGAAAAGGCGCGTGACGACGTAGTAGACGTCGGCCTTGAAGGGTGACTCGAAGCCGTACTTCCAGCCCTGCAGACGGCAGAGGATGGGGATGTTGTCCGTGACCAGGCTGTGTTTGCCGGGGGCGAACGTGTCTCCGAACTGGCCGAGGTAAACGAACTGGACCGCCTGGCTCTCGCGCACGATCAGCTGCGCGCCGCGTTTGATTTCACGGTCTTCGTCCGGCCAGCGGAAGCTCAGGGTGTCGCGGCTGTCATTCTCTTCCCATTGAATGATCTCCCACGCTTGGGACTTGAGAAAGTTGAGTATGCTCATGAGTGACCTCGGCTGAAGATGAACGAGGCGATAGGGGAGTTGCAGGAATCTCGCCAGCAAAAAGTCGTGCCGAGGGGATTTCCGTTCCTTCCGACGCCGTCCGTCCGTTCGCCTCTATGGAAGTGGAACCGAGTTGCTGCGCAACCACGCGGCGTAGCCAGTGTCATCCAGCGCGCCGGCAGCCAGGGCGAGCGTGCGCACGGTGGCATCCACTTCCCCGGCCTGCAGGCGCTGTCCATTCAGTTCGAGAAACGTGGCCGCCAGTGCGAATCCCAGCCGGTTGTTGCCATCGAGGAAGGGGCGGTTGACCACCACCCCCGCGGCATAGGCGGCGGCGAGGTCGAAGACGGTCGGCGTTCCGAAACTCGCGCGTTGCCGTGGACGACGCAGCGCGGTGTCGAGCAGACCCTTGTCCCGCATGCCCGCCAGCCCCCCGAATTCGGCGAGGAGCCGCTCATGGACGGCGATGGCGGTGTCGCGCAGCAGCCAGACGATCCCACTCACCGCACGAGCTCCCGGAGAGTGGTGGGATAACGGCGTACCACGTTCTCCGCCGCGTTCATCTGTTCCAGGAGCCCGGCCCCGGCGCCCGGACTGGCCGTGAGACGATAGCCGCCATGCGCGGCGTCGGTCAGGAATACGGAATCCCCGTCGGCGATGGCCAGTTGCGAGGCGACGCGTTCCGGCAGTTGGATCCAGAGGCCGCCGCCGATGCCGCGAACCTTGAGTTCGAACGCCATGGGCGAAGAGTGGCGACTTGCGTGCCAGGCGGCAAGACGGGCCGGGAAGGGGTGCCCTTCGGTGGCTCGGTGGTCCCTCCTGGGTGGCGAGACAGCACTGCGCCCGCCGCGCGGCCGGACCTCGATCACTGTCTGGCGGCCGACTGCCGACACCGAAGGCCGAGGCCCCGACGCGGTGCCGGTTCAATCCAGCTGCGGCAGGCTGGCGGCCGCGACGGCCTGTCCGTGGCGCTTGGCGGTTTCGTCCGGGGTGTGGAACTGCATGCGCTCCGCCAGTTCCGGGAACTCCGCCCGCAGGACCGCCCGCGCACCGTCGAGGATGAGCGTGCCGCCGTCGCCGGTCATGACGCGGCCCAGCACGAGGACATGATCGCAGTCGTAGAACGTGGCGAAATGCGCCAGGCCGTACCCGAGGTAGACGCCAAGCGTCTCGTAGATACGGCGCGCGCGCGGATCGCCCTTGGCCATGAGGGACTGGACGAGCTTGAGTCGCTCGGGCAGCGGCAGGTCGGCCGGCACGTCGATGCCGGCGGGGGTGACCAGGCGGCCGACGGCCTGCTGGGAGAAATACTGGGAACCCACGCCGCGGTCGCCGCTCCATTCGTCGCGCGGACCGCCCGGGCGATAATCCACGGGGACGAAGGCGAGTTCGTTGAGCCAGGAGGTGATGTTGCCCTCGCGCGTGACGTACCCGGCGGCGGTGCTGGTTCCCATGGCCACGCCGAGCACGGCGTTTTTCCCGAGCGACATGGAACCCGCGAGGGCGGTCACTTCGCCATCGTTGGCCACTTCGAAGGGGACGTTGTTCCAGGCCTTCTTCAGATCAAAGAAGAGGTTCTTGATGCGCCGTTCGAACGCCTCCGGGGGGACCGCCCGATACAGGGACGCCACCTTGGGCCGGTTGTTGACGTAGACCCCCGCGGCGCTGCCGCCGATGGCGTCGACGCGCGGGAGATGAGCCGCGGCTTTGCGCAGCGAATCCATGATCCCGTCGAAGTGGTATTGGGGATCTGACTGCTTGATCGGGTCCCACACCGTCTCTTCGGTGAACACGGGTTCCCCGTCGATCACGGCGGAGACCTTGCGATCGCTGCCACCGAGATCGAATCCGATGCGGCATCCCTTCCAATGGCGTCCCAACGCGCGCGTGGCGGCACGATCCGCGGGCACGGGCGATGCGCGTTCGACGGTGAGCGGCTTTTCGTAGACCCGTTCGCCGATGATTTGGGCGTCGAAACGGCCGATGTCGGTGTCGAGATAGTGCTGGCGCAAGGAATCGACCAGCGGCTGGGGGCCGTCGACGGAGAGTTTCCACCCGCCACGCGACCAAAGGAGGAACTTGGCGAGTCGCTCGACGAAGAAGGCGTTGGCGGCGGCCTGGGGGTGGTCAGCAGGAAGGAAGGAGCGCCGGAAGGAGAACGACGATCCGTCGGCTTGTTCGATGGCCAGGGTGAGCGGAAGTGCGCGGCCCGAGGCGGAGGCGGCGCGTTCGAAGGCCCGGACGGCCAGGGCCGCGGGGCGGAAGTCGGGATCGAGAACCGGGACCACGGCAGGCGGCACCAGGAATGGCGCAGTCGAATCCATGCGTCGAGTGTGCCGAACGCCGGGGCGATCGTCGAGCGGGTCGGGATGGCGAGGTGGGAAGAGGGTTCAGAGCCCCCAATAATCGCGTGAACTCCAGTCACCCGAGGGCTGCCACCACGTGTCCCATTCCGCGAGAATTCGCCTGGCCACGGGACAGGCCCGCAGGGCTGGAACGGAGTCCGTCCAGCGCCGGATCTCCTCGAGATCGGGGGACCGGCCGAGGCGCCGGGCGCGCAGGAGCAGGAGGTGGGCGAGGCGCTGGTGGCTCTGATTGCGCCGCAGGATGGCAATGGCCTCGTCGAGCGCGAGCGCGGCCTCGGGTTCCTCCGCCAGTTTGGCCAGGGTGGCGAGGCCGTGAAAGGCGAGATCCCCGTCGAGCCCGGCTTGGCGATAGGTGCGCAGGGCGATGCTGAGTTGCACGCGAGCTTCGGCGAAGTCGCCCGCGATTCGATGGACCTCGGCGAGATAGCAGCGCGTGCGCGAGAGCATGCGAGGTCGCTGGTTCATCTCGGGATGCGAGACGAGCGTGCGCAGGTCGTCTGCCAATCGGGTGCGCGGCTCCGCATCCTGGCTTTGGAGCATGCGCAGCCGCGCGTGGTACACCTCGAGGATCAGCAGGTAGTAGGGGTCCTCGCGCTGCGGGTTCCCCAGGGCGCGGGCCTGCTCCACGATGGCGGACAGGGATTCCACCGCCGGGACCAACCCCAAGTGAACGCGGGAGGACAGGGTGATGGACGCGTGAGGGAAGGGTCCGACGCGCCGGCGGAAATGCTCGAGGAACGCTTCGCATTCCTCGAGGCGCCCGAGGCGGCCGAGGGCCAGGCACACGGATTCGAGGAACCCGGCATCCCAGTCGGCGATGACCTCGGGCGGGGTGGCGGCGACGCCCTGAGCGAACTCGGCGTAGCGCCCGCGTCGAAAGAGTGAATCCCCGTTCGCGAGCGGGCCCACGAGCGCGGCTGGGCCCATCGCCCAGGGATCCTGGTTGGGGGGGAGCATCCGCTCGTCGAGTTCCATGCGGTGTTCCCGCGGCACATCCACCACCATTTCCCACGAAACCCTCAGCGACGCCTCGTGCGCGTGCAGTCGCACCCATCGCGAGCGGTTGGCAGCGCGCCCGGAGGGGGGCTGGGTCATGGCATGCTCGACGCGTGCGTCGGTGATTTCCGGCAACCGATGCGCGGCGGGCGCTCCGCCCGCGAGCGTGTCGAAGAGGGAATCCTGATCCAGCGTGTGGACGCGGATGTAAAGTTCACCCAGGGCCTGGCGGACGTGAGCGACGCGCGCGCGGGTTTCCTCCGTGCGCGATCGACGCGAAACGGTCTCACATCCGTGCGGGACACCGGACGACGCCGTGGCGTTCCCGCGCGCCGGTCGGGGTTCGGGACTTCGGGCGCGTGCATTCCATTCGGCGAGATGGTCGGGATCGAGGCCGTGGTGTTCGCATACCGCGAAGGCGGCATCGCGGAAGAGCATCCAGTCCAGCCGCCGCGGCAGGCTGGGATGGTTTGCTCGCAAGGCATCGAGCATGTCGCGCCATCGTCGGAGCGCGAGCGTGCCCCAGGGCGGCAATTGTGCGACGTGCCGGGCGGTGTCCGTCCAGAGCGCCTCCTGAATATCGAGGGCGGTGAAGCGCCGTCCGCAGGGCAGGGTGAGGAGAGTGCTGAGCGAGAGGTCGCGATTGATCCGGCGGAGGGCGGTAAGTGCGGTGGGCCCGAGCGGGGAAGGGCCGAGGAGGATTCCCTGGGAGAGCAGGCAGCTGACGAGCCGGGTGGTGGCGTATTTGAGGTAGTTCGCCTCATGGCTTAGGAGGCTCTCCCCGGCGATGACGTGCAGGCGATGGCCGGGTCCGTGGTTCTGCCCTTTGTTGTAGATGATCGAACGCGCCATCATGCCCTGGACCGCAGTGCAGCGCTGGAGGAACTGCGCACGCGGGGAGAGCAGGATTCGGATCCCTGGCTCGGTGGGATCGAGGCCACCGGCGCCGGTGTAGAGGATCCGGGTGATGAGATGGAGGCTGAGCACGCCGAGTTCGCGGGAGGTGAGCGGCCGGGGACACTCGTAGTTCTCGTGCGTACCCCAGGTGAGACCGGTGCGCGGGTCCACATTCGAGCAGAGCAGGGTGTGGTGTTCGGGTGTGGCTTGGGCGCAGGACTGTAGCAGTCGGCGTCCGGCCAGTTCGTGGGTCACGAGCTCGGCAGGTTCATGGCATTCCGGTGTGGCGTATTCGTTGTGGCGGCCGTTGTCGACGTAGCAGCGAGCGCCGTTGGCCAGGAACACGCCGGTGCCTTTGGCGGAGCGCAGGTGGGGCAGGGCCTCGACCTGGGTCTGGATGGCCTCGGCGCGCTGTCGGGACCAGCCGAAGCAGATGCCGAATTCGGTTTCGCTGCCCATGCGGAAGGTGGGAGTGGACATGGCGGGGGAGACGAGAGAGGGGAACGGGGTCGGCGGAGAATCGCGGGTCGCAGATCCGGCTCACGGCGTGGCGAACGCTGGAGCCAGGGGAGGTTTCAAGGGCGCAGGAGAAGGGTGGCTCTCCTGCGCCCCGTGGGGGTTGGCGAGGTCATCGCGGCGCAAGGTCCCAATCGGGGTTGGGTGCGATCAGGGGCGGGGCGACGTCTCGGGGCTGCGTCGGGCCGGCCGCGTTCATTCGCCTTGCGGTTGGGCGTTCGCGGCGAGGAACTCCGCCGGGCGATCGCTGAGCCGCGAGAGCCAGGCGGGGGCCGGCGGCTGGGCGGCGCGAGGGTTGGATGCCGAGGCGGACGCGGGGCGGGTGCCGCAGCGTGCGCGACGGGTTTGACGGCAGGCTCGACGTCCGGCGTAGACCGGGGAGGAACCCACCAGGAGGGTGTTTCGTTCAGTCGTATTCATGGCGCATCACCGTTTGATTCATGAACGATTCCGAGAGCCCGGCTGGATGCCGTGGCCGGCGGTTCGTTTCATGATGGGAGAGATCTTGGAACGGTTTCCGGGTGCCTTGTCACGTCGTCGACTTCCTTCCCGTCCAGCGGGAGGACGAGACCCCAGGCGGAATGCCGCTGAAAAACGGTCGTGAAATTCTCTGAAAACGGAACCGCTCCGATCGGGGGTTCAGCGGGTTCTGCCCTGCAAAAGAACGTCGACCATGGCCTGTCGGAATTCTGAAAACCTGCATGGTGCCATCGCTTCACACGCGGAGGGCCGGTTCCTAATCACGCTTGTTGGAGATTCCGAGGAGTCTACGGTCAATCCATGAAGAAACCCGGGGGTCCGCGTAAGCCGTGGCGCGACAAGCTGGAGGGGTCTTTCGGCGGACATGAGTTCGCGCTGGAGCATTTGGTCGTGGGATACGCGTTGGAGGGTTACAACGCAGCGACGATCCGGAGGAAACTGAAGCAGGATCATCCCGATGTCTTCGTGGAGGGGATTAATGAGAACAGCATCCTCTGGCTGTTGCGGCGCGCGATGGATTGCGGCGTGGTTTCATTCAACGCTCCGCGGCTGCGCGAGCTGGGCGATCAGTTGCACGAGTTCTACGAGAAGAAGTTTCGGCGCCTGGTCCGGTTCACGGTGGCCGATGACACGATCTGCTTCCGCCACGCGCGGTCGATCACCCCCTTCTTCTGGAGCGTCGCAGCCGATGCGATCGCGGATTGCATCGAGCAGGTGTTGGTGGAGGAGGAGTCGGCCGCGGATGCCAACGCGGGCGGGCCGCGCCGGGTGGTGGTGGGCAACACCGGCGGGCCGGCGGTTTCGGAATCCATCAAGCCCCTGATCCGGCGCGGGATTGATCCCAACTTCCTCGACGCACACCGCGAACGGCTGTGGTTCCTGTCGCTGACCTCGGCCGGATCGGCCCGGCACTTCGACTGCCACTCAAACTACCTGGCGGCCCTGCTTGGGCAGATCTATCGCGCCAACCACATCGCCGTGGTCAACAACGGGAGCGACGAGGCCGACGCGCGGGAGTATGGCGAGGTGCTGCGCGATCTGAAGCTGCTCATCGGCGGCGTGGGCGGGCGCTCTGGATACCTCCTGAACTGGTGCCGCGAACACTCCGTGCCCATCCCTGCCGGCATGATCGGAGACGTCTTCTTCTCCCCCATCGACAGCAGCGGACAACTCCTGTCCTTCAGCCCGGAGGCCGAGCGGCTCCTCGCGCCTTTGCGACTGCGTCCCACGCGCTCGGAGTTGAACGAGTTCAGTCTCCGCGAGGATAAGCGCGCCCTGGTGATCGCCACCGAGTCGCGGGGAGGCGCCGGACAGCCGGCGCCGGACAAGAGTCAGATTCTGGACCGGGTCATCCGTGCGGGGCACGTGACCGACTGCGTGCTGGGAGGTGGTTTGGCGAAGCGCCTCCTCCTTCTGCATCGGCTGCGACCGAAGGATTGAGCTGGCGCACCGGCTCCGCGCGCTTTCCCATTTCCCCGTGAAACGCATCCCCCTCCGCCCCCGGGCGCAGCACGGATCCTCGCGTCGCTCGTTTCTGCGCCGGACCGCACTGGCCACCGGCATCCTGACCGTCGTGCCCCGGCATGTGCTCGGCGGGCCGCGTTTCGTGCCGCCCAGCGAGAAGGTCAACGTGGCGTTGATCGGGGCGGGCGGTCAGGGGCGCATGAACCTCCAGTCGCTGTTCCAACTGCCCGACGTCCAGGTGGTTTCCGTCGCGGATCCCGCGGAGTCGTTCAGCCTGGAGGACTTCTACTACCGCGGCGAGGGCGGGCGGCTGCCGACCCAGCGCCTGATCGAGAAGCAGTACGCCACGACCCATCCTCAGTTCCGCTGCACCGTGCATGAGGATTTCCGGACGCTCCTGGAAAAGGAAAAGGGCGTGGACGCCATCCTGTGCGCGACCCCGGACCACCTGCACGCCTACATCAGCGTGCTCTCGATGCGCCTGGGCAAGCACGTCTACTGCGAGAAACCGCTCACCCACAATATCTGGGAAGCGCGGCTGGTCGCCCGGGTCGCCAAGGAGACCGGCGTCGCCACCCAAATGGGCAACATCGGTCATTCGCTCGAGGGCATGCGGCAGACGGTGGAATACATCGCGGCAGGCGCCATCGGGGCGGTGAAGGAGGTGCACGCGTGGGTGGGCGCCACCCGGTGGAATAAATCCCTGGTCGGGCGGCCTTCCGATACCCCGCCGGTGCCGGCCGGACTCAACTGGGATCTCTGGCTGGGGCCGCGCGAAGCCCGACCCTATCATCCCGCGTACTTCCCGGTCCGCTGGCGCGATTTTTGGGCGTTCGGCGGCGGCGCCATCGGCGATTTCGTGTGCCACGATCTGGATGCCCCCTGCTGGGCCCTTGATCTGAAGGATCCGCAGACCGTGTTTGCCCGTGCCGCGGGTCAGATGGACACCGAGATCTCGCCGCATGCCGAGATCTGCTACTGGCAGTTCGGTGCGCAGGGCAGCCGTCCGCCCGTGCAGGTGACCTGGTACGACGGCGGTTTGCGTCCCCGCGTCCCCGAGGGTTGGCCGGAGGACCAGGAGCTGCCCGGCCGCGGCTGCCTGTTTGTCGGGGACCGCGGGTCCATGATGTGCGCCGGGCTGGGGGGCAAACCGATGCTGCTGCCCGAATCACGGAACGAGACCTATCCGCGTCCGGCGGAAACCGTGCCGCGATCCAAGGGCCACCACCGCGATTGGATCGATGCCTGCAAGGGCGGGCCGGCGGCGAGTAGTCATTTCGAGTATGGCGCACGGCTTACCGAGCTGTTGCTGTTGGGCATACTGTCGCTGCGCCTGGGGGGGAGAGAGCTTCGGTGGGATGCTGCGGCCATGAAGGTGAAGGGCGTGGCGGACGCCGACGCCATCATCAAGGAATCATACCGTCCGGGTTGGGAAATGACGTAGGGCGAGTTCGGAAACCTAACCTTCCCGACCCCGGGGAGCCGTCTGGGGCGTGCGGGATGGGGGAGGGTTGTGGCGGGCGGCGCGGGAGCGGGGGGCGGTTTTCGGGGGTCGAAAGGGTCCGGTTGAAAGGTTTTTGAAATAAAGAGTTGCCAACCGTGGAGTTGGTGAGAATATCCGCCCGTCAGTCCGGCAGCCTTTATCGCTTCCACAGTCTGGTAGATCTTCAGGTGAACGTTGTTCAGTGATGATTCGAAACCCGGTGGTCGGGAACGGTCTGGAAAGAGGTAAGTCAGTACTGGACGACGATGGTATCGAATGAGCAACAGCAAGCTATACGTGGGTAACCTGTCGTTTAACACCACCGAGAACGACCTGCACGACGCCTTTGCGGCGCACGGCACGGTGGTGGAAGCCAACCTGATGGTCGACCGCGAGAGCGGCCGTCCCCGCGGGTTCGGTTTTGTGACCATGGGTACCCCTGAGGAAGCGCAGAAGGCGATCGACGCCCTCAATGGCGCCACGCTCGATGGCCGTCCGTTGACGGTGAACATCGCGCGTCCCCGCGAAGAGCGCCCGCCCGGTGGCGGCGGTCGTAGCGGTGGGTACGGTGGTGGCGGCGGCGGCGGCGGCCGTGGTGGTCGCGGCGGCGGCGGCGGTGGATACGGTGGTGGTGGCGGCGGCGGCGGTCGCGGCCGTTACTAAGCCGTTCCGGCGAACGGCCCCGGACCTGGGCACGGTGTGATGTCTTCGCGACATCGCGACCGGGACTGGTGTCCCCGGGTGCCCTTCAAACCTTTCGCGGATGCAGGTCTTTCCAGGCCTGCATCCGTTTGCTTTTTCAGGGTTGCGTCCGGCGCCCGGCCGGTTCTGCAATGGTGGCCCATCCCCCCACGCGCCGCCATGACCCGCTCCTCCTGTTGGTCCCGCATTGTCCCGGCCTTCGCCGTGGCTTGGCTCCTTCTCGTGGCCAGCTCCCCGATCCGCGCCGCCGATGCCCCACCCCCACGTTCACGTTCGGAGGTCGAAGCCATTCTGCGGCTCGCGCCCAAATCCACCGACTCCCGACCCCTGAAGGTCTTGTTGGTGGCGGGTCCCAAGGACCACGGCCCAGGGGAGCATGACTACCCGAAGTGGCAGCAGGAATGGGCGCCGCTACTGCGTAAGGCACCTCAGGTGGAGGTGGTCACCGCGTTCCCCTGGCCGACCCCGGAGCAGTGGGAGGGGGCCGATCTGGCGGTGTTCTACCTCAAGACGCGCTGGGACGCGGCGCAGCTCGTTCACGTACGCCGACATCAGGAGCGCGGGGGAGGGATTGTCACCATTCACTGGGCCATCGGTTGCGACCAGGATTGGGAGAAGCACGCCGGGCACTTCGGCCTTTCGTACCGGTCCGCCTCCTACCGGCACGGCGCCGTGAACTTGAAGCTGACCCTGCCCGACCACCCGGTCGCGCTGGGGCTCCCGGCCACCATTCCGTTCGTGGACGAACCGTATTGGCCCTTCATCGGTGACCCCACGCGGGTGCGGGTCCTGGCGACTTCCGACGAACAGATCTATCGCGGGGACGATCGCCGCCAGAATCCGGGGGATCCCACGGTCCAGACGGTGCCGGTGTTTTGGACTTACGAGCCTGCGGGGACGACGGCCCGCGTGTTTGTTTCCATCTTTGGCCACTACATGTGGACCTTCGACGACCCACTGTTCCGCCTGCTGCTCCTGCGCGGCATGGCGTGGTCGGCGAAGGCGGACCCGTACCGGTGGGACGCCCTGGCCGTGGAGGGTGTGAAACTGGCCGATTGAACCCGGGCCTAGGCCGGGGATGGGTGGCGTGACCGGGCGGGGCGGGGTCCTATTTGACCCCGTGTTTGGCGAACCACGCCAGCATGCGTTTCCAGCCATCCTCTGCCGCGTCCTTGCGGTAGCTGGGGCGGTAGTCGGCGTGGAACGCGTGCGGCATGTCCGCATACACGTGGATCATGGACTGCTGGTCCTTGCCGGCGGCCTTCAAGGCGGCGTTGAGCTTGTCCACGGCGGCCGGAGGGATGCCCTGGTCCGCACCGCCGTAAAGGCCCAGGATGGGCGCGTTCAGCTGGGCTGCGACCTCCGCGGGCGACTTCGGCTGAGCGGGCGGGTTGGGGTTGAGTCCGCCGTACCAGGCGACCCCCGCCCGGATGCGTTTGGAATGCGCGCTGTACATCCACGTCGTGCGCCCTCCGCGGCAGAAGCCGGTGATCCCGAGTCGGGAGATGTCCGCCTTCGATTGCTTCTCCGCCCAGGCCACGACGGTATCGAGATCCGCGAAGCACTGTTCATCCGTCAGTTGGTTGGCACCGGCGAGCACGTCCTTGATTTCCTTCAACTGGGTGAGGTCGCCGATGCGCACGTAGGGCTCGAGGACCACCGCGAAGTAGCCGGCTTTGGCCAGGCGTCGCGCCACGTCCTTGATGTGTTCGTGGGCACCCCAGATTTCCGGGATGACCAGGACGGTGGCGTACTTTCCTGCCGTGTCCGGCGCAGCGTAATACACCGGCAACGGCTTGCCGTCGCGCGCCTCAACGAACACCTGGCCGACCTCCAGGCCGTCGGTCGGGGTGACGATCATCGTCTGCGCGGATACCGGCTGGACCGAGACCGCGATGCCGGCGGCGGCGGCGGCGACGAGGAACTCGCGCCGCGTGCGTTCGGCGTCGAGCGACTGGCTGAGGATGGAGGGCTGGGGCTGAGGCATGCCCCAGGTTGTTGCGTGCGTGACGCCGAAACGCAAGTCCGCGCGAGGTGCGTCAGGGCAGACGCGTCGTGCAAAGTCCCGGAGACCGGAAGCCGCTAATCGATGTTGATCTTATAGAAGCACTGCCAATCGCCGGAACCTGATCCAAGACTCACGCGCTTCCCGCTGCGCCACTCCACGTGGCCGTCCTCGAAGGTGAAGTTCCCCCCACTGGGTGCGTTGCGACCGCCTTCGCCATGGTTGGCAGTTTTGAAGTTCTTGCCGGCGTCCTGGGTCACCCAGCGAAGGCGTCCGTCATAGACGTTGGTGGTGCGAGGGCCGAGGCCTTGAAGCCGGTCGATCAGGACCGGGGCGCGCGAGAACTCGCCGCCGAGCTTCTTGCGAAAGTGCCAGTCGCCGATTTTCTCGGAATTATACGGCCAGCTGCCGTCCACCCGGCCTGGGAGATAAAAGTAGCCGGTCAGGATGGGCTTCGTCTCCGAGGCGCTGTCGTCCATGCGCCACGTATCCGCCTGGCGGTGCCACTCGTCGGTGGGGCAGAAGATGACATGGTTCTTGGATTTCTTTTCACCGCGGACGCGACCCTTTTCCGACTTGATCAGGTAGTCCTTCCAGAACGAGGCCATGTTGGTCCCCATCCAACTGAGGTGATAACCGTCGCGATTGTCGGGGAAGGCATTGTCCGAATCGGAGGCATAGACGTTGATCGCCAGTCCCCACTGTTTGGAGTTGCTCGTGCAGAGCGTGCGATTGGCGGTGCTCTTGGCCTTGGCCAGGGCCGGCAGGAGCATGCTGGCCAGGATGGCGATGATCGCGATCACCACCAGCAACTCGATGAGCGTGAAACCTGCGGGCGACGGGCGGGCGGGGTTA
>JADLFD010000072.1 GCA_020845805.1 Verrucomicrobiales bacterium
ATCAGCTTCTCGGGACGCACCGGCGAGTTCCAAAACGTGAAACTCCCCGACCTCGGCGCCGGCAAGAAATTCTCGGTCGTCTACGGAAACGGCAGCGGCAGCGTGGCCCTCCGCGTGGTGGCGCCATGAACCAAGAGAAGCACAGGCGCGACCGTAGAACGCGCTCTCGGGAGAGGACGTGGGGGGAGATCGGTCGGATCACGACTCCCTATCATCCTGTAAATCCTGTGCCTCCTGTCACTCACCATCGATGTCTGTCCGAGACTCGGGCGGCCTGGTTACGACGGTGATTACTGATGAGTCGTTTTTGGACAGGATGAACAGGATAGACAGGATGGGGGAAGTCTGTACGGCAAGAGTTCAATGGCATCCTGTAAATCCTGTTCATCCTGTCACTCACCCTCGATGTCTGTCTGAGACTCGGGAAGCCTGTTTGCGACGGTGCTTACTGATGAGTCTTTTTTGGAAAGGATGAACAGGATAGACAAGATGAGGAAATCTGTGCGGTAAGAATTCCATGGCATCCTGTAAATCCTGTTCATCCTGTCACTCACCATCGATGTCTGTCTGAGACTCGGGAAGCCGAGTCACGGTCGTGTTTACTGGGAGATGGGTTAATGTCCGTATTCTGACCCTCCGCACGTCAATCCCGTTGATCCTCGGTCGAAGTGGCTTCGGTGGGATCGCTGCGGGCCCACCACCGCGGGGGGGGCTATTCGGCGGGTCCTGCGATGCGCAAGCCGGTGAGTTGCTTGCGCTGCTCGGCGACGTCGAAGGTTCCGTAGAACAGGGCGTTGGCATCCATCCAGGTGTAGAGCCGTTCCCGGTCCTCGGCGCTGAGCCGTACCTCGCCGTGACTGGGTTCGAGAAACCGGGTGAGGGGACTGGCGAGCGTGCCGAAGCGCATGGGGGTGGTCAGCGGTTCGCTGTTGTTCTCCGGCCGTCCCCAGGCGGAGAAGGCGACGCGAGTGACCAGCGCGTTGTAGGACCGGGTGAAATCCCCCTCGGCGGCACCTGTGAGCACCGTGCGCTGCGGGTCCTGGCCGTCATGGCAACGGACGCAGTGCCGATCGAGGACCGGTTGCACCAGGAGGGGATAGCTGAACGGCCGCGAACCTTCGGGGCCGGGCTGGATCCGGGAGGGCGCACGCTGCAAGGCCTGGGCCTGCAGGGAAGGCTGGGTGGTGCTCATGCGGTGTTCGTGGCAGCCGACGCAACTCTGCTGCTCGCCCGGCTGGAGATAGACGAGGCTGCGCATCGTCTGCACTGCGCGTCCGTGCGCGTCGAGGGCTTGGAACAGGACGGGGGTGCGGGCGGGGACCTCGAAATGGGCCGATCCGTCGGGTTCGACCGGGACGGTGCCGAGCACTTGTTTGC
Source organism: Verrucomicrobiales bacterium (assembly GCA_020845805.1). Taxonomy (GTDB): domain Bacteria; phylum Verrucomicrobiota; class Verrucomicrobiia; order Limisphaerales; family CAIMTB01; genus CAIMTB01. Next base: position 1,378 of record JADLFD010000072.1, read on the forward strand.
CCGGGGCGGCAAAGGCGGCGCCGACGCGCGGGGAGTCGGCGTGCGGGGTGGTCTTGAGCAGGACCTGGATGATGCGCAGCGCAGTGATCGGGACGTCCTGGGGCAGGTAGGGCCAGCTCTCTTTGACGTCGCTCAGAAAGAAGGTCCCGGTATCCGGGTTTCCCCCTGGTCGGGAGGTGGCCAGTTCCGCTGGCTTAGGGCGTGCGGCTCGGGGACGGGCCCAGAGGCTTGAGATGGCCGGGTCGCGGTGGATCAGTTCCTTGTTCCCGTAGGCATCGGCGAAGTAGAGGCCGAACATGTTTGGCAGGTTGGGTCCGGGCTCACCCAGGAGACGGTCGAAGCTGTAGCTGACCACGAAGAAGTTTTCGGAGAGCGGCCAGGGTGATTTGTAGCAGTGCCCCGGCCAGCGGCGCTCTTCCTCCGTCGCGTCCTTGACCCCGCCGGACTCGACGAGCGGCGCCTGCCAGAAGCGGGCGACCGGGGTGTCGAAGTCAGTAGCAGCTGGAGTGGCTCCGTGGGCCAGCGGGGATTCGGACTCTGGAAAGCGCACGTCGGGAGTCAGGCGGCGGAGAGGTGGCGGTCCATCGACCCCGCGGGCCGTGTCGATCACGAGGATGGATCCTGCGCTCAGGCCGTGGTGCGGGGACGCGGTGGCCATGACGCGGGACGAACCGGGAATGGCGCGGGCTTCCCAGATGCCGGCTGGGTTCCAGGTGTTGTTGCCGTAGAAAATGCGCGCGCCGCCGCCGTCGGGAAGCGCCGACCAGAGTTGCTCATAGTGCACGGCATTGCGGTCGACGTAGTCCCAGCGCGTGTAGACGAGGCGTCCGTCGTGGAGCAGGCAGGGATCCCATTCCTGGGTTTCGTGGAAGGAGATGCTGTGCGGATGGCCGCCGTCCCCGTTCATGCGTGACAAGGTGTAGACGAAGCACGGTCCCCGACCGCAGCGGTGGTATCCGCCACGACGGGTGGAGACGTAGACAATATCTCCGGAGGGCAGGGCGACGGGTGAGAAGTTGTCGGTGTCGCCTTGGGTCAACGCACGGATTCGGCCGGAGTCGAGGGCGAGATCGTACAGGTGATAGTGGTGGTGGCGGGTCTGATCGTTGAAGTCCCAGGACTCCGGAGCCTGGTTCACGGGGCAGTAGGCGAAGAGGAGATGGGTGCCGTCGAACGACAGCTCCGGCGTCATGAAGTTGCCGGCGGGCAGGGAGGGCGGCGTGAGGTCGCGCGTCTGCATGGTGGTCCCGGGGTTCACGAGCTCGAAGACGCCGCCTCCCGGGCGCGCGCAGTAGCCGTACACCTGGGTGAGCTGATGGCTCATGACCGAGGGGACATGCTTGAGGAAAAGCAGGGACGACATCCGGAACACGGGATTCTCCAGCACGACGCGGCGGCGGAGGCGATGCACGGCGAGCCAGTGGGCTTCTGCCGCGACGGGATCCGCGTCGGGGGCCGGCAACGAAGCGCGGAGGTCCTGCCAGGCGGCGGCGTTCGTCGACCCCAGCCAACCTGCTCGCGCGCCCTCGGCCACCAGGGTTTCGAGTTGGCGCAGGTTCTTCTCGGTCGCCTGCGCGTAGGAGCGTGGCTCCCGTGGTGTTTGGATACCGTCCTGCATACGCCAGTCCCACTCGAGGAGCGCCTCTGCGAGAGCGGGGTGGAGATCGGGGGAACCGGCCACGGGCTCACGGGAGTAGGGGCGTCGATGGGGCGCGAAACTCACGGGCACGCCCCCGATCGTGAACCCGGAAAGTGCGATGGGGATCGATCCCGGCGGTGCTCGGAGCGTGAGCTGGTTGGTTTCGACGCGGCAGAACGCTCCCGCCGTGGCGGAGTTCGCGGCGTGAAACTCGAGCTGCCCAGGGGCGAGGCTTGCGGGTGGGAGGGAAAGTCGTGCCTCGACGCCGGCGGGCAGGACGGTGGTGAGTCGCCAGGACCCGGGAACACTGGGATGGCCGGTGAGCAGCAGTTGTGCGCCGGTCGCACGGTCGGAGTAGAACCAGACACCCGATGCCGAGCCCGCGGCGGGTATCCATGCCCTTTGGTTCAGTTCGACCGAGACCGGGATGGGGCCGGAGGCCGCGGGCCGTGACGTCAGTTCTGCGCTCCCGCTTGGAGCGTCTGGAGACGCCGCGGCGAGGATTGGCAGAAGTGCCAGTGCGCACCCGAGTGCCCGTGCCATGCCACCCATGATCGAGGTCCTTTCGAGGTTGATGGACCCTGGGTGGAGGGTGGAATGCCCGACAAGAGGAATGAGGTGAGTGCGTGGTGACCGAACACGGGGCGGTGGGATGGCGCGGTCACTTTGGATGGGAGACCGAGCGCTCCTCGAATTCGGCGGCGCCAATGTCCCATCCCGAGCCGCGGGGCCGTGTGTGCCGAAAGGCGTCCTCGGTGTATTCAGGCAAGGGGGCTCCTGCATTGATGGCGGGCAGGGCGGCGGCCGTCAGGCGGAGATCGCC
>JADLFD010000073.1 GCA_020845805.1 Verrucomicrobiales bacterium
CCTCGGGCGGCATGGGCACTGTGTACCGTGCCTTCGACGAGATGCTCCTGCGCGACGTGGCGGTGAAGATGATGCGCCGGGAGTTGCTGGAGGACCGCGAAGCCATCGAATCCTTCCAGCGCGAGGCGCGCGCCTGCGGCACACTGAATCACACCAACATCATCGGCATCTACGAGTTCGGCCAGCTGAACGGCCAGCTGTACATGGTGATGGAGCTGGCCGACCGGGGCAGCCTCGACAGCCGCATCGAGAAGGAGACCCAGCTGCCGGAGCTCGACGTCCTCGACATCGGCATCAAAGTGGCGGGCGCGCTCGACGCGGCGCTGAAGAAGAACCTCCTGCATCGCGACATCAAACCCGGCAACATCCTCTTCAATTCCGAAGGCGAACCCAAGCTGGTCGACTTCGGCCTGGCCCGGTCCACGCAATCCGAAGGGTTGGATGAAAGCTCCCTGTGGGCCACGCCGTATTACGTCGCTCCCGAAAAAGTGAAGCGGGAGCAGGAGACGTTTCTCTCGGACCTCTACAGTCTGGCCGGCACCCTCTACCACGCCCTCACCGGCCACGTTCCGTTCGAGGCGCCCACGGTGGAGGAACTCATCGCCGCCCACATTCACACCCCGCTCACGCCGCCCAACCATGTGCGGCCGGACGTCACGCAGCCGACCAGCGACGCGCTGTGGCAGTCCATGGCCAAGGAGCCGCGCGAACGGTTCCAGTCCTACGACGAGTTCATCATGGCCCTCACGTCGGCGCGCAGTCAGCTCCTGGTCGCGCGCTTCCGCCCAGGGCACTCCTCGGAACCCGCCGCCGCGGTCGCGGCCACGGCCAGCCGCATGCGACGCTGGCTCGGCCGATAGGCAAGCCGGCCCAGCCCCGGTTTTCCTTCCCGGACGGCGCCACTCGCGCGCGCCTCACTCCGGTTCCAACCCCGATCCCGATCCAGGATCTGAGGGAGGCGTTGGAGCTCGCCAGGCGGCCTGCCGGACGGCACGACACCGGAGTCCGAACACCCCGAGCGCGGACCACAACGCCCCCCATCGTCCCAGCGCACGCTCGGCCCCCAGGCAACGCGCGTTGCCTTCCCCCAGGCCGAGCAGGTTGAGGAACAACCCCGGCAGCCAGCGAGGCACCACGCGCAGATCGCGGAGCGCGAGCACGGCCCAGGTCTTCTTCCACGCCGGCAGCGCGCGCAGTCGTGGATCCACTTCGAACCAATAGGGATCGAGCAAGGTGGCTCCAAAGCCACGCACCAGCCGTCGCAGATAGCGCCACTGCAAACGGGATGCGGGCAGAAAATGCTTCAGTCGCAGACGCGGGTCGTACCCCAGATCCCACCCCGCCAGACGCAGCGCATGACAAAGCTCGGAATCCTCGCCGGCCGAGAGCCGCTTTCCCTGGCGTCCCATCGACACCGGTTCAAACCCCTGCCGGGCCAATCGGTCGAGCGCCTCCCGCCGCAGATTCAGCCCCGCGCCCCACAGCCGGATCCGCAGACCCGCGTGGTCACGGGTCGGGTCTCCCTGCGGACCGACGGCATAGCAGTGCGCATATGTTTCGAACCAGGCTGGCGGCGGCACCTCGCACACGGCTTCGCTGAAACCGCCGCAGGCCCCGAGACGCGGATTCGCCGTCATGATCTCGGCCACCAACCGCACCCAATCGGGTGCCACCCAGTTGTCGTCGTCGATGAAACTCACCAGCGGCCAGCAGGACTCCGCCAGCCCGCGCTCGCGCGCGTGGCGCAGTCCGGGACGCGGCTCCGAGACCACCCGCAGCCGGGCCGGAGCCCCGGCCGGCCAGTGGGCGGCAGCCACCGCGGCCGTGTCGTCCGTGGACGCGTTGTCCACCACCACCACTTCCCAGGCGAGATCCTTTGGGACATCCTGTGCCGCGAGGTGGCTCAACGTCGCGGGCAGCCGCGCCGAGCTGTTGTGGCAGCAAATGACGACACTGACCCCGATGGACTGACCTCCCATGCGTGACCACCGTGCACTCGCGTCCGACGCCGATTCAAGACCACAACCGGGCCGCGGCTTCGTCTCGGCCGTGCGCTCCTACTTCAAAGGGTCGCTGGACCACCCCAGCGTGTTCGACGTCCTGAATGCGCTAGGGGTTATGACCGCCACCCGTCCGTGGTTCGGCGGGCTGGGAACCGTCTTTGTCCTCCACCGAGCCTGCCCGGACTCCGAGCGGCCCCTGGCACCCATGTTCGTCACCGCCTCGACCCTCGACGCCATGATCATGACGGTGAAGGCCGCGGGCTGGGAGATCCTGGATCTTGATGCCGTGGCGCGCCGTGTCACGGATCCCACCGCCGCCGCGCATCCGCCCTTCGCCGCGTTCACCTTCGACGACGGCTATCTCGACAACCTGACCGTGGCCCTGCCCGTGTTTCGTCGGCACCAGGCCCCGCTGGCAATCTACCTCTGCACCGGCTTTCTCGATCGCCTGGTCGACCCGTGGTGGTCGGTGGTGGATCGTGTGATCGGGGAGCGCGCCGAAGTGATTCTTGAACCCGCCGAAGGGAAGGAAATACGCCTGGCATGCGGCTCCCGCGCGGAAAAGGAATCCGCTTACCAACAGGTTTGGGAGGCGTTGTTCTCCCAGGATGCCCAGGCACTGGCCGTCCAGTCGCGCTTCTATCGGCGGCACAAGGTCGACGCCCGCGCGGAGATGGACCGCATCGCGCTCACCTGGGACCAGGCGCGGGAGCTGGCTGCCGATCCGCTGGTGACGCTGGGTGCCCACACCGTGCGGCACCCGGTGCTGACCCGTCTGGCTCCGGGGGACGCCGAGCGGGAGATGGTCGACGGCCGGTTGCGACTGGAATCCGAGTTGGGTATCTCCGTGCGTCACTTCGCCTATCCGTTCGGCCTGCTCGGTCGCCGTGAGATCGAACTCGCACGCGCCGCCGGCTTCCACACCGCCACCACCACGCACAGCGGCAACCTGTTCGCGGGGCAGACCCGGACGTTGCACTGCCTGCCGCGCCGAAACTTCTATGAGAATCCAGCGGCGATCGATCCGAGGCGTGCGCCGCGGTTCGTGCGCAACTCGGTGCGCGGCTGCGATCTGATGGTCAACGCGGTGCGCGGGCGTCCGCGTCGAATCACCGAGGATCTCTGGTCGTGAACCCGTCCGCCATCCCCAACCCCACGCCACTACCGGAGGCGATCCGCATCGAGATCGTGGACGTGGGCGAGGTGGTGGCCTTCGCCACCCGGTTCTTCGACACCGCGGCCCGCGACCCGTCGCCGACATCTGGCATCGGCACCGCGCCGCTCACCCCGGAACGCGCGCGATCGCTGGCGGCCAACCCGCACGCTCTCTCGTCGGATCCCGCCCTGGCCGTGGCCTGGCAGGGTGATCGGTGCGTTGGATTTCAACAGGTGTTTCCCGGGGCCGTACAGTCGGGGGCTGGGTCCGGTCGCATCTTCTGGCTCTGCGGCGGGTTTGTCCTGCCGGACATGCGCCAACGCGGCATCTTCGCGCACCTGGTCCGATCCCTGATCAGTCGCAGAATTGAACTAGTCTCTACCTCCTACTCGCCCGGAGTGGAGCATGCCCTGCGGAAGTTGGGTTTTGTGGAGTTCGGTCCCCTCCCCTTTGCCGTGACGTACCTGCGCAAGGTGCATCTCGGTCATCGCTGGGGCCGTTGGATCGGGTCGCACCGCGGCGATGGCCGGGCCTGGGCAGCGCGACGGCTTCAACAGGCGGCGCACGCGCTCGATTCCGGGCCATATCGCGTCCGATCGATCGCGCGCGTCACCGGGCTCGACCCGCGTTCCGGCACTTCGCCGTCCGCGGGGCCGACATTCCCGCGTACACCGGAGGTCATTGATTGGATGCTGGATCATCCCTGGGTGCGCGACGATGCGCCGGCGGTGGTCCCGGCCTTCCATTTCGGAGATCGACGCCAGCGATTCCGGTATCTCGTGAACCAGGTAGTTCGCGAATCGGGGGAGCACGCCGGGTTCTTCCTCGCCTCCCATCAGGTCGACGCGGGGGGCTCGCGCTGGACCATGCTCGACCATCAGTTCACCGACAGCGGTGCGCTGGCGGCGGCCTTGCATTGGCAATGGCAGGTCATCGCCGAGTTAGGTGGGGTGGACGAGGTCCTGCTTCCGGAGGCCGCGTGGGAAATGCTGCGCGCGTCGCGGTGGTTTCGGTTCCTCACCGTACGGCACACGCGCCCGTATCTCGCGCGTCCGCTGGACCCGCAGGGTTTGCTGGCGCGCACTCTCGGCGCGGCGCGGCTGCAGTTCGTGGACTGCGACAGTGCGTTCTGCTGAACAGGCTCTCAAACCGGCTTCGGCACGCCGAATCGGTGCAGCACATTGCGCAGCAGGGAGGCCCAACGCGGGTCGGCCTGAAGCGTCCACCCCGCGCCGATGGTGCCCGCGTTGAACACGGTCCCGCCATCGGGCCGTTCCCACCAGATCATCTCGCCGCCCTGTTCGCTGGCGGGCTGGATCGGGCGGAAGAAGTAGTCGAAGGCGGAGCCGCCGTGCTTCCACGGGATGACCCCATTTGCCAGGCGGCGAATGCCAGGCGGGTCGGACGGCATCACCGCCCCGGGCGGCAGCGGACTCGTCGCCAGGGTTGCCAGAGTGGACAGGCGGACGTCGAACTCATGCCCGTTGGCCATGGGCGTGGTGCCTTCTGCGCCGCCACCGAACCGGTCGCCAGGCTTCAGTCCTGTTTCCTCCGGCTCGTGGAACACGGGGTGATCCGTCCCTTCGGCGATCCAGGGGCCGAAGTTCTTCGCAGTACCCTGATTGTTCCAACCGAGCGTCTCGAGTCCGATCAGTTTCCAACCCGGAAAACCACACTCACGCATCAAGCCACCTCGGCGCGCATCATGACTGTGCCAGGCTTCCCCGCGCTGCTCGGGACGCAGTTGTTCGCCCGGCGCGTCCACCTTCCGACACTCCAGGATCGAGCCCTCCGCGTTGTAGGTCACCCGCCAGAACAACGAGTTGCCACTCAGCACCACCACATGTCCGCCCGCGGCGAGGTACTCAGACAGCCCGCGATACATCTCGATCGACCAGTATTCACTGTGTCCGTTGATGACCAGCACCCGGTGGCGCCGGAGCTGTCCAGGATCCCGATGCAGATCGTGGTCGGTGATCATCTCGTACGCATAACCCTCGCGTTCGAGCCACGTCTGCGTGAAGCGATCCGCGCGCGCGAGATGCGAATACTCCGTGGCGTCGCCGTAGCGCAGGTACGGATTCGAGGCCGGCCACGGCACGCGACTGCCCAACTGGTAGGAGCCCTGCCCCGCCGCATGGCCGCGATAGAATGAAAAGGCGGGGGGATTTCCCGGCGCATTGGGCAATCCGTCCGTCCCACACAGCTGGCGTATGCCTGGACGCGGGACACCAAAGGGAGCCGCGTTGTAGGCGCGCCACGTGTTGGTCGCGGCCAGCAGGAGGATGGGGGCCGGACGCCGCCGCGCCGCGCGTCTCACCACCCAGGTGGCATGCTGAAAGAAGTCCTGGCCATCCGCGTTCCAGCGCAGTCGCAACACGTACATTCCCGACCGCACGGCGGCCGGTACACGCCAGTGCCACGCGGGTTCCCAGTGGCAGTTGTACAGATCATCCGAGGCCAGCCGCAGGGCATGCCCGCGCGTCGCGTCGGACTCCGGGCGATAGTCGCCGAAGCGCGGCACTGAGGCGTCAAAAGCAGGTCCGCCCACCATCCAGGTCCCGTGGTTGATCAGGCGTCCATGCCGACGCGCCCCCGAGCCATCAGCGACGCGATCGCCGCGCTCCTCGGCAAACCTCCAACAGCCCAGCACGTCGCGACCACGTGCACCGTGGGCACCACGTTCTTGAGAGCGCGATCGGATCACCGCGTCCGGCAGCGCCTTCGCCCGGATCACCACCATGGCCAGATCCCCGTCGAGAAAGCGCGTCGTGCGCCCTGCCTCCCCCATGGCGCCGAGCCGGATCGGATGGGACCCCGGCCGAAGCGGGCCCGCGAAAGGCCATTCAGCCACCGGAACCCCGTCGACCCAAACCTGCTTCACAGCACCGTTCCATCGGGCCACCACGTGATGCCAGCGCCCTTTCCGGATCACGCCCGTGTCAGTGCGATGCACCAGCGCCTCATCCGGCGAGACCCCGTCCCCCAGGTAAAACCCGACGTAGCCATCCTTGCCGATCCCCAAGGCCCAACCCTCCGAGGATTCCTTGTCTTCCTGGCTGACCACTCCCATGAGTCGGTCGAGGCGCCACACCCGCACCCACGCTTCCAGGGTGACCGCAGAGAGGGATCGCGACAGCCCACGTGCGACATGGACGTAGGAACCCGGATGAATCGGCTGCGGCCGGGCGGGAACAGTTCCCAGGTCCTCCATCATCGTGTCGCCCGAGGGATCGTCCACGTCGGTTCCCAAGCGATACACGGCGGCACGCACCGGCACGTCATGGCTCACGTGGAGGGCGACCCGTTCTCCGGGCGCGGCACTCTCGCGGTCGGCGTAGGCATGTACCCCCGTCACCGGCAGGGGCTCGTGCGGGGGAAACGCCGCGGGATGAGCCGCGGAAGCGGTCGCACCGCGGGCCAGGGTGCCGGGGACCAGCGCCACCACTCCCGTGGCTTGAAGGCCGTGCTTCAGAAAGGTGCGGCGTGTGGACTTCATGAGAGGTTTGTAAAATGCTACAACGCAGCCATGCCGAGCTTCGACATCGTTTCCAAGGTTAACCCCATGGAGATCGAAAACGCGGTGAACCAAGCCAAGAAGGAACTGGCGAACCGCTTCGACTTCAAAGGCAGCCCCGCTGAGATCGTTCTCGAAAAGAACGAGATCAAGCTCACCGCGCAGGACCGCTTCAAGATCAAGGCGCTCGAGGAGATCATCATGGGCAAACTCGCCAAGCGCGACATCAGCCTCAAGAACGTGATGCGCAAGGATCCGGATATCTCCCCCCTCGGCCACGCCCGTCAATCGATCGTCATCAAGGAAGGGCTGGAGGCTCCCGTCGCCAAACAGGTCAGCGCCTATATCCGGGATCTCAAACTGAAGGTCACCGTCCAGATCCAGGGCGACGAACTCAGGGTTGCGGGGAAGAACCGGGATGATCTTCAGGCCGTGATCACCGCGGTTCGCGACCACGATTTCCCTGTCGCGCTGAACTTCGCCAACTTCCGGGACTGACGGCTCGGGCGTGGGACCTTCCTCCCGGGGTTGCCGTTTCCCGTCGGCCGGTCCGGCCTGGGCGCCTACTTCCCGGCGGTCCAACCCCCGTCGATGATCAAGGCGGAACCGGTGATGGAATCGGCCGCGTCGCTGGCCAGGTACAAGGCGGCGCCGGCGATCTCGTCCGGGCGCATCATGCGACCGATGGCCTGGGTCGACTCCATTTCAGTGCGCGCCTTCGCGGGATCCGGGTACTGCGCGATCATGCTGGCCACGAACGGCGTTTCCACGCGCCCCGGGCAGATGCAGTTGCATCGGACGCCATCGCGGGCGTGATCCAGCGCCACCGCCTTGGTGAAGCCGACCACGGCGAACTTGGTGGTGGTATAGGCCAGGCGGTCCCGGACCGCCACGATGCCGCCGATCGAGGCCACGTTGACGATGCTGCCCCGTCGGTGTTCGAGCATGGAGGGCAGAAACGCGCGGGTGACCTGGAACACGCCGAGCACGTTCACCGACCACAGCCGCTGGAGATCCGCCGGAGTCGTCTCGGGCAGTCTCCCGACATGCCCCACGCCGGCGTTGTTCACCAGCACATCAAGACGACCGTGCCGCTCGAGCACCTCGGCCGCCACGCGCGCGCACGCCGCCTCATCGGTGACATCCAGGACGCGCGCCACCGCGCAGGCCCCGCCGTTCGCCGCCTGGAGCCGCTGCGCTTCGGCCTCCGCGCGGGCAGCGTCACAATCCGTCACCCAGACCACCGCCCCCGCCGCGGCGAAGGCTTCCGCGATGCTGGCGCCGATTCCGGAGCCCGCCCCCGTCACCAACGCGATTTTGCCGTCGAGCCGAAACATGGCGTCAAAGCATGATGGCCCGCGCGATTTCATCGCCCTTGGGCAGGCCGAACAGACGTTGCACCAGCGCGAGACCGAAAGTGACCGCCGTGCCCGCCCCCTGCGACGTGATCAGGGGACCGTGCTCCACCACGGCTTCGTGCTCCACTGCCTCAGGGAGCTCTTTCCACACCGAGGAATGCGCGGTGTACCGGCGCCCCGCCAGCAGTCCGGCGTCCGCCAACACCAAGGGCGCCGCACAAATGGCCGCCACGGGCCGGCCGCGGTCCACGAATTCACGTGCGATCCGCGCCGCACGACCATCCGATCGAAGCAGTTTCACGCCCGGTCCGCCGGGGATGAGCAGCAGGTCGAACTCCTGGCCGACCACGTCGGCGAGCGACGCGTCGGCTTGCAGCACCATCTCGCATCGACCGCGCACCAGCGGTTCTCCGGTGACCGAGGCCAGGACCACCGTCGCGCCCGCACGACGCAGCAAGTCGACCGGAGCCACCGTTTCGATCTCTTCGAAGCCTGGGATCAGCAGACACAACACTCGGGGATTCATGAACCTGAGACTCTCTTTCCCTCACGTCAGTCAGCCAGCTCTCGCCCTTTCCTGCGCCACACTGCGCCGCGGAAATCCAGGGTGACGTGACTATTGGCGAACACTGGCGCGTTCCTGCAGCCACACCAGATCACGATTGTTCAACGAGGTGTAGTTGTGGTCGTGCCAAGCCATCGTCCGGGGAGGCGAATAGGTTCGCTGATCGAGCCACTTGTGCTTCTCCACATGACCGTCCGCGAAAGCCGTGACCGTGTTGCGATCGTGGAAGTTGCCGGGGACATGGTAGAAGAAATTGCGGCCGGCCGCGATGCCGAAGAACGGGCGACAGATGCTCTCCGAGTGGACTTCGACAAAGGTGAGCAGCTGCGACGGGCCGGGCGACATGGTGTCGGAGGACTTCCGGTAGACCCGATAACCCATCGTCGGCAGGTCACGATAGCGCTCGGGATCCCCATTGCGCGCCTGGGGTTCCCAGCCCAGGAACGAATTCATGCCGTAGCTGCGCACCACCTGCTTCTTCTTGCCGTTCACCACCACCGTGCTGCGGTCGGAGGGACACAGGTAGAGCTCGGGACTTTTCAGGTATGGACCGAACAGTGAGCGCTTGGGGTCCTGCAGCA
>JADLFD010000074.1 GCA_020845805.1 Verrucomicrobiales bacterium
AAGTTCTTATCCTTGCTGCTGAAGAATTTTTGCAGACCGAACGTGTCGTACCCGATGGTGATGTCCGCGTAAGCGCCAATGCTTCCGCCAAACTTCACGTAGAGCGGGCCGATGATCGGGATGGCGAGTTCGAAGGAGGCTTCAAAGTCGAGCGTGGGTAGATGGTACTCGACCAGACTGACGGGCTGGCCCAGGAACAGTTTGAACACCTCCGAGATGCTGAGGAACGGGAAGGTGATGCCGATCTCCTCGAGCTTCCCGAGGAATCCCTTGGCGGCGTTGTCCTGGACATCGGTGAGATTCGCCGCGGGCGAATCGGGATCCCCGGCCTTGCGATCCACGCGCCCGAACTTGTCGACGTCCAGATTGAACCCGCCGATGGGCAGCAGGATGCTGCCGTTGTTCGCTACCGAGGAGTCGTTCACCAGCTCCACGATGATCACGATGACATCGATGAACTTGCGGGCGCCGGGACTGATCATGCCCCACAGCTCGGCGAGATCGAGGAGGGTGTAGGGTTTGCCAGCAATATCGGAGAGTACGGGGATCGGTGTGGTGAGGACCTCGACCACCGGCCCCAGCGGTTCGGTGATGACGCGCAGCTCTTCCAGGATCGGCTTGATGAAATCCGAGACGAACGACCCGATGTCCAGTTGGACGTTGTGGAACCCGAACGAGAAGTCGCCGTCGAGACTCGCGCCGGGGGTCCAGTGCCAATCGAGGTCGAACTCAGCGAGGATCCGCGGGAAACGGGAGTCGCCGGCGAAGCTGACGGCGATCTCGAGGTTCACGTCCGCGGTCGCACCCAGTTCGGCGTCGATCAGCTTCGACACGCTCAACCCGGGGTTGAGCAGATCGGCAAAGGTCAGCTTATTCCCGCTCCCGATGGGATCCTTGATGTCGACGGAGAAGTAGCCAATGAACGAGGTCGGGTTGCGGACATTGCCGTTGGCGTCCTTCCCATCCGAGTCGTCGCTGACATCCAGCTGCAGGAAGAGGAGCTGGCCCTTGGCGTTGAGCCCGGGGATGGTGATCTTGAACTCCAACCGCAGCTCCTCGTCGGCCGAGGTGTCGACGTAGAAGCCGTCGCTGGTGTTGAGACCAAACGCGAGGCGCAGGTCGAATCCGACCTCCACCTTGACGTTGCCATCCACGGAGAGCCCGAGGCCGGGGATGCCGATGTCGAAGTCGATCGGGTTGCCCGAGGTGTCCACCAGCGCGACGGCCTTCTTCAGGCGCAGGTCGAAGCGGATCCCGTTCCCGTCGCAAATCACTTCCACTTCCTCCGCGGTGGTCAGCGCGGACCCATCGGATTTGACCAGCAGGTCGAGCCCTCCGGCGCCGAGTGAGTCAAAGATCGCCTGTTTGACGAGCGTGATGGGATCCCCGGCGGCGGCGAGGCTCGCCCGGATCTCCGCCAGCAGGCCGTCCCGGAATTCACCGATGAAATCCGCCGCGCCACCGAGTTGATCGCCGATGATCGGCAGGTTGCGACTGAAGGTGCTGCCCAGTCCGTCCTGGAGTGTTCCCAACAACGCGTCCAGGCCGTCCAGCAGCATGGGCGCATTGGTGATGAGATCGCAGAGGTTGATGTCATCGAACAGGCTGGCGATGTCGGGGGCGCGGAGGACCACGGCGCTGCCGTCGCCGGCCAGGAGTTGTGAGAGCGGCCCGGACTGGAAGACGAGCCAGTTGTCGGGTTCATTCCCGGCGTCCGGCCCATCCGTGGTGCTGCCGAGCGGGAGCGAGTTGAGCGCGAAGAGCGGGAGGTTGGCACTGGCGGCCGCGGTCAGGGTGACGCCGATGCTGTCGGTATCGAAGAAGGTCTCGTCGCTGCGGAAGTAGTGGCGCCCGTCCCCGTTGTTATCCTTGAACCCGACCACGAAGCTCGCGCTGTCCGTCGTGGTGGCCGGGTTTCCGTCCCCATCCACGGTCACGGTGCCGTTCTTGACGTTGATGGTCAGGGCACCAACTCCGGCGGAGAAATTGAGGGCCGTGCCGCGGATGGCGGCGCTGAGGGTGAGGCCGGTCGTGTCGTAGACGAACGGGATGAAGTTGCAGTTGCTGCTGACATCCAGGCCGAAGTCGAGGGAGAGCGCGGCACTGGCGGAGATGTTGAGCGTGCCGCTGCCTTCGAGCTGCACGAGGTCGGTCACACCCGCGAGCAACGACTGGACGGGACCCGGGGGCACCAGGGCGACCAGATCGCCGAGGCTGAAGGCGAAGGGCAGCGAATCCCCGTAGAGCAGGCTGTACTCGAGGTGGAACTTGATGGCGGTTTCCGTGATGAATCCCGCCCCGTCGTTGGTGGCTCCATCGCCGGTCCCGGAGGTGTCCAAGGCGGCGCTGAACGGACTGGCGACCAGGGCATTGACCTTTTCCTGCACCTTGGCCGCGGTGGTGTAGGTCGCGTTGTAAACGATCTGGAGGCGTTGGTTGGTGCTGTCGACGGTGACCACCGCATCGTTGGCGCCACTGGCCAGGCTCTGGTCATCCAGAAAATCGATGGTCCACCCGTTCCCCGCGGTCCCGTTGGATTTCGCGGTGAAGGTCAGCGCGTTCTTGGCACCGGAAGGATTGAAGCGCGTGCTAGCGGGAGTGCCCGCGGTACCGCCCGCGGTCTTGGCGACCACCGTGTTGTCCACGGAGAGCGAGAGCTGGCTCGGATTGACGTTGAAGAAGTCCTCGAGATCGGTCTCCAGCGTGGCGATCGTCTCGGCGTCCCCGGCGGCGAGTTGCGAGAAGGCGCGGGAGAGATCCCCGGCAAAGTCGAGGACGTCTCCGATGCTGGCGTTGATCAAGGGCAGCGGTTCGCCGAGGAAGGAGAAGGCCTTGAGCTCTTCCAGCTGATCCGCGAGATCGTCGAGGGTGGCGACGATGTCCAGGAAGCTGACGCAGCTGAAGTCCCCGAAGGAACCCAGTTCGGGATAGGTGACAAAGGTGCCCTCCTTGTTGGTGACCGCGTCGTAGGGATCCTCGTTGAACTCCGTTTCGCGGATGTCGGGGATGTAGACGCGGACCATGGACCCCGCGGGAATGAGTGGATCGCCGGTAAGGGTGGGCAGGTTCGGCGTGACGGCGATGTTCTTGAGTTGCAGGTCGAGCGAGCCGGTCAGCTCCGTGGTGGGCGAGAAGTACGGGCCCAGGTTCGAAAGATTCTGGAGCAGGGTATCGAGATCGAGTCGGGTGGGATGGAGCGCGTCGGAAGCATTGACGAAGGACAGGGTGAGTCCGCCGGTGCCGGTCGCGGTGCCTCCGGTGGTGCTGATGCCGAAGATGGCGAGACGGGCGGAGGCGGTCAGGCCGGTGGCGGTGACCGTGACCGTGGCGGAAAGGGCCACGTCCTCCACGAACAATCCCTTGGTGACAGAGCGCGCGCCCCGGACGTTGGTGAACCCGACCTCGGTCACGATTGGATCAGCGTTGTCGGCTTCAATGGCGATCGAGACCACGTCGTCGAGCCAGCTGTCGAGAACGGCGTTGCCATTGGTGTCCTCGCCCACGTCGAGCACGCCGTCGGCGTCGAGATCTTCGTTGATCGCCTCGAGAATGACGGAGTTGCCCGCCGATCCTTTGGTGAATTTGATGACCTGGTTGAGGGGCGTGGCACCGAAGGTTTCGGGAGCCAGGAGGGCGTTCAGGTCATCGACCAGGTGGCTGAGCTGGGTGTTGGGGCTGGTAGCCGCGGCGGGCAGGACCAGGTCATACCGGGTGCCGTCGTTGAGGTTGACGGTAAAGGTCGAGGCGCCGGTGAGCCGGCCACTGGAGGGTGGCGGCAAGGCGAGCGCAGTGGTCATGCGCGGCGCCGAGAGCGAGGCGAGATTGATGCCCAGGGTGAATCCCGCGGAAAGGTTCACCGCCAGACCCAAAGTGCCGCCGAACGAAATCTCCGCCATGTCGCCCAGCCCGATGTCGGAGTCGTACTTAAACGTGACTGAGTCGGTGTAGCTGTACCCAAAGCTGACCTTGAAGGCAAAGGTCAGGCCGGCCAGGTCGAGTTCGGGTTCGAGATCGAACACCAGCGGTCCGGCCCCGTCGGGGTCGAGAATCGATTCCAACTCGGCGAGCAGCTTTTGGAGGCTGGGAAACTTCGGGAACTCCAGACCGGGCGCGTCGGCGTTGAAGCCCAGTTCCGAAAACGCGGAGCTCGCCTCGTCTCCGGTGATCACCAGGCTGCTGCCGCTCAGCAGTTCGAACGCCAGCTGGCGTCCATCGAGGAGGGCGCGCACCTGGGATCCGAGGCCTGCCGCGGCGAGCGCCACGTTGAAATCGGCGACCAGGTCCTGAAGGGAGTTGTTGCCTGCGGTCAGGGCGGCGCTGAGCGTCACGCCCACGGGGTCCGCGTCGCCGATGGTCAGGTCAAACGCGGCGTCGGCACTGAGGCGACCCAGAGCCAGATCCCCGGTGGGATTGCCATTCCCGGTGCTGGCCACCACGCGGATATCGACGAGCTTGGCGTAGACCGTGTCGAGGAAGGCGGTGGAGAAGTCGAACGCATCTCCGAAGGTAAAGCCCGACCCAAACGGCAGCTCCACGTCGAGCAATTCGGTTCCGCCGAGCCGCCCGAGGTAGTTCAGCAGGCGCTTGAGTTCGCCGTACATGTCGGCGAAGGAGAAGTTCAGGAGCCGATAGAGAATCTCGGCGGGGCCTCCGACGGGGTTGACGCTCACCACCAGGGGGTTGGTGATGTCGGGCCACCGGATCTCAATGGTGGCCACGGGAATGTCGAAGGCTGGCTCGCTGTCGGGATCACTGGGATCCATGGCCGCGATGCGAATCCCGGTGGTGAGAACCATGTCGTCGACCGCGGGGTCGCCCAGGAGGTTGACCGTCACCAGGCTGCCCAGACTTGAAGCGAAGTCGTAGAGGCGCAGCTTGGTGTCCGCGGCATGCCCGTAGGCATCCGTGCCCGCGGGTTCCACCAGGTTGATCTCGATCCGGACATCGGGGTCCAGAGCGAGGGTGGCATCCTCCAGCGTCACCTCCAGGAACCCGAGATTTCCGCTGGCCGTGACGGAGCCGTCGACCCGCAGGTTGTGGATGACCACCTCGGGTTGCGCAAAGGCGTTGGTGGCGATGTAAAAGCCCTGTCCGTCGACCCCGATCTCCAGCCGCACATCGATATCGACGGCAAATTCGAAATAGCCGTGGAGTTGCAGCACGCCGCCGAGCAATTCGGCGTCGATGGGGGCCTGGAAGGTGAGCGAACGCCGGAAGGGGTTGGCGGCGGTGCCGAGGACGAGGCGTTTAGTGGCGCCATCCACCACCACATTCCCCGGGAAGGCATCGAGGTTATCCAACAACGTCTGCAGCGCAGCGGGGTCGGTGATTTCGGTCCCCACTTCGTCGAAGCGAAATCCGGTGGTCGACTCCAGGAGCCGTTCGATGAAGGAGTTCGACGCGGACCGCACTTTGCCGAAGACCTTCGACGGGGAAGGGAACGCGGCGTCGGAGTCCGGATCGCCGATCAGCGAAATCGCTTCGAACAAGGTGCCGTTCAGAGCCGACCCAATCCGGTCCCCGATCAGGGGGAGGTCGTTGGTCAGGAAATCCCCGATGCCACGGAAGAAGTCGGCGATGGCATCCCAGGCCTTGCCGAGGATGGCGAGGAAGTCCTCGAAGAATGTGGAGTCTTCGAACGTTTCGACGTTCAACGCGCGGACCACCTGCTGACCCATCTGACGGATCTCGACGCTGCCCTCGGTGTCGGTCTCCAGTCCGGCCGTGGTCGGGCCTTCGAAGTCGAGTGTGTCGGTTCCATTGCCCCCGTTGAAGGAGAGGGTGCCGGAGGTCACGATCTCCCCGTTCACGCTATCCACGATCAGCCGGTCATTGCCGTCGCCGGTGGAGACCGAGATTCCGGTGAGCGCACGGAGTTCGAACGTGCCGCGGGAGACACCGGCGACCAGCACCTCGACCGACTTTGGCGTCGCACCCGTCGCGGCCACCAGTCGCAGGCGGACTTCGTCATCACCGGAACCGGTGTCCACGCGCAACACATGATCCTCGAGGAGGAGGTTGCGCGCGCTGCTCAGGCTCCACGCGCCCCGACCCAGCGTGCCCGCCACCAGCAGGTTGTCGGTGGCATCATATTCCAGATCGGAGACCTGGACGTTGGGCAGGCCGAGACCGAGTCGCGCCCAAAGGGCAGAGGGCGGCGGCGTCGCGGTGAAGGCGGCGAGATCGTTGATGTGCAGGATGTAGGCGCCGTCGCGCGCGCCCACGACCACGGCGATCCGGCCGTTGTTGCTGATCACCTCCACGGATTCGAACTGGCTGGTGAGGCCGGCTAGATTCCCGGTCGCGTCGGTCGCAGTGACCGTGCCGTCCGCGGCCACGGTCAGAAGCCACAGGTGCGATCCGTCGATGGCGAAGGCGGTCTGCCAGTCGTTGGGATCGACCGCGAGATCGGTGATGCGGGAGGCGCCGGCGGGGGTAACCGACTTGAACGTGGCCCCGTCGTCGGAGCTGACGGAGACCTTGGATCCCTGGGCGACGAAGATGACGCCGGAGTTTGCCACGGCGTCCTTGGTACCGCCGTAGGCCACCGCGCTGATCATGTCTATCGAGGCCAGGCTGGTGATCTGGGTGATGGTGGCACCCTTGTCGGTGCTCTTGTAGAGGCCGATGCGCCCCATGAGCAGCCAACCGGACTGAACGGCGTTGGTGACAAAGGGGATCGATTCAAACCGACTGCCCGTGGTGAGGGCCTGGTCGGTGGGGAACGTCGCCCAGGCGGGGAGGGTGGTGACCGCGTCCAGCCCGCTGAAATTGGCTCCGGCCGCGGTGCTCTTGAGCGTCAGTTGCGTGAAACTACTGCTGGTGTCGGGTGCGGTGAAGTCGAGGCGATAGAAATATCCGAAGTTGTTCCCCATCACGTACCGCGTGGTGGTCGCCCCACTATAATCAGCAGCCACGTAGTTCCCGTCTCCCCCCAGGATCGCGGTCCACGTGTTCTCGGTGACGGTCTGGCGCACCACTCCGGTGTCCTGCGTGCCGGCGAAAATGGAGTTGGTATTGTGATCGTAGGCCACCGAATGACCGATCTCGGTCACGCGCAGGTTGGTGCCAATGAACGTCCAGGCGGGGGCGGCGTTGCCGGTCTTGGGATTCAGGATCCGGTACGGCCCGCCGTCGGTGGCCGCCAGGAGGTCGGTGCCGTTGGTGGCAAAGACCAAGGCGCGGAAGTCGCCATGGGGTGCGGTTGTATATGGCGCGGGCCCGGCGGACGTGGTGGCGGTGATCTGGGTCCAAGTCGTCCCGCCATCCCAGCGAAACGCGATGCCCGCATAGGGCGACGTGCTGTTCACGGCGCCAGCAATGAAGACGCTGTCGGCCGAGGCCGGATCGGCGACGATGGCGAAATGGATCTTCCCCTGGCCGGTGGGATTGGTCTGGGGCACGCCGCCGAGCGTGGTCCAGGCCCCAGCACCCACCGTGTAACGCGAGACGCCAGCGAGAAGGGCATCCGGTCCGATGATGGCGGCAAACAGTGGTTGGCCCGTGGCGGCACTGACCGCCAGCCGGATGCGCAGGGCGTTGTCGATGGATTCGCCGGCTTCCCCCGCGGTCCCGTCATGGTCGTCGTCGGATGCCAGGCCAGCGTTGAGCGACTGCCAGGCGAGGGTGGTGGCATCCGCGTTCGTAGCCAGATCCGTGCGATAGACGCCTTGGGTCCCGGCGGTTGCGGTGTTGTCGCCGGACAAGGCGACGTAAACGCGCGTCGGGGTGGTGGGGTCCTCGACGATGTCGGAGACGTGGAACTCAGGCAGACCGGCTTTCCCCGACAAGCGGGTCCAAGTGGTCCCGGCATCCAGAGTGCGCCAGAGCCCGCCGGTGCCTTCCACCGTCCCCGACGTAAGCGAGTACTCGTGGGTGCCGAGGAACACCGTTCCCGCAGCAGTCTTGGAAGGGAGGATTGAGGCGACGCGCAGTCCGTCAAAGTCCCCGACGCTCGACCACGTGGTTCCGCCGTCCGTGGACTTGAAGAGCCCCGCGGCGGCGCCACCTCGTCCACCGGCACTGCTGAAGGAACCCGTGCCGTAATAGACCCCCAGCTGGTTTAGGGGAGTTGCGACCGTGACCGCGAGGCCTGCTGAGTCAAAAGGACTCACGGCCAGGGAACCCGTCGATGGCGACGGCAACCGATCGGTGAGTGAGGTCCAGGTCGGGATGGCGGCGTTCAGGTTGCTGCTGACCCACACCCCTCCGTTGACGCCGCCGGCGAATCCGATGGCCGGGTTGGCGGGGTGCAAGGCCAGGGACTGCACCGCGCCGATGACCGCATTGTTCGGCGGGATGATGGTGTTGCGATTGCCGTTCGACTGGAACGGACCTTCCTCCGTCCAGGTCGTGCCATTGAGTTCACCGGTGGCCGACGGGAGGCTGGGTCGATACCGAAGAAGGAGGTCGTGGCCGTCGGCGGAGAGGTCGACGATGAAGGTGCCGGTTCCGAGGGGATTGGAGAAACTCGCGGTAGAGACTTGGAAGGCCGTGGCGTCGAAGCCCGTGATACCGCCCGCAGCCGAGGCAATGCGCCACGTGTAGGACGAGGCGTTATTGA
>JADLFD010000075.1 GCA_020845805.1 Verrucomicrobiales bacterium
CCCGGGCGCACTCAGTATTGGGTCCGCCGCATCTGCGACGAGTTCTACGGCACCGACCGCGTCCACGGCTACGGCTACGGGCAGGACGAGGATCAGGGACAACTCGGCGCATGGTTCGTGCTGGCCGGGCTTGGACTCTTCGACATCCAGGGCGGCACTGCGCCTCGGCCGCAGTTCCAGCTGGCCACGCCATTGTTCGAGCGCATCCGCATCCATCTTCACCCCCGGCACCACGCTGGGGAAGTGTTCGAGATTCGGACCGTGGGCGATCCGCGTCGCCAGCCTTACATCCGCTCCGCGCGGCTCGACGGCGCCGACTGGCCGGCCAGCACGCTCCCCTGGGAACGTTTCCGGAAGGGCGGCACATTGGAACTCGAAGTCGGCACGGAGCCCGGCACGAACTGGGGCCGGCCTTGATCTGGCTGTTCCCGGCATTGGCGTGAAGATCATGTTATAAATCCTTGTTCAACACGAAGACTGCGGCGCTGCGTCAACTGCGGCATGAGTTCGGTTCCGTGTTGGCCGCGGTGGAGCAGGGAGAGGCCGTGGATATCACCAAGCGCGGAACGCCGATCGCTTTGCTTTCGCCCCCCGCGCGGGCGAAGATGCCCAAGTCAAAGCAACGTCCGGACGTCACCTGGCCCTTGGGAAGTAAACGGTAAACGGACCGCATCTGTGCGACGATCGGCTGAGGGTGGCAGGATGGAAGGGTGACACGGGAACGGAATGGGTTGGGGCAAATCGTGCTGAAGGAAGAGCGCGCACGTTGGGTGGAGCGGTATCGGGGGAGCGGCCTGGGGTTGGGACGT
Source organism: Verrucomicrobiales bacterium (assembly GCA_020845805.1). Classification (GTDB taxonomy): domain Bacteria; phylum Verrucomicrobiota; class Verrucomicrobiia; order Limisphaerales; family CAIMTB01; genus CAIMTB01. The sequence goes on from JADLFD010000075.1 coordinate 810, forward strand.
GGAACCAATCCGACTTAGGCCGGGGTGATGCCGGACCATTTGTGTGTGCTCAGCGATTCCGCCTTCCGCCGGAACCTGATCACCACCGATGCCATGCACTGCCAGCAGGAGAGTGCGCACCTAGTCCCCAGGAATCGGGGTCGCTGGCAGCACTGCGCTGCTGCGACTTGACGACCCATTTTGCCTCCCATCGACGCAGACGGCTTTGACCCCCTGGTAACAGCGCCAGCCCCACCAGCGGCGTGGAGGCATCTGGGCCAGTTCTGAGAAGCCCTGCTCGTGAGCGAAAAGGCGGGCGCCAAAGGAACTCAAGGCGCCTTCGGCACACCGGTCTCGTTTGCGGGCGGGATTCGAGCCGCCCCTCCCGGCTCCGACACCTCCTGTCCTCAACCAGATGAATCAGCCGTGCCTTCCCTCTTTTCGCCGTTTCCGACTGACTCCTTCCGATGACTCCTGCCTTGAGTTCCAGATCTTGGCTCGCCAGCCTCCGATTCACCCAAAGACAAAGTCCTATAAGTCAGTCAGGGGGTGAACCGGGCGGATGGATACACGAGTTGCTCGGTGACTGAGAGCTGTTCCGACAAACACCGCCACCGCAAGCCGGTGATGCTCAACCCCACCATAGGTATTTATATCGAACGGAGCATGCGTGCGCTGTCGGCTCGCGAGATTCGCCAGGAATGGTTTCGTTCCGGTGGTTCTAACTTTCAATTCGGCATCGGCGGCCGGCCGGCGCACCACGGGAAATCCGACCTCCTGTGGCGCATCGCGCACTTTGAGGGGTTCGGAGCCTTGGCTCTGGACCGCGACGAAGTGGACAAGTCCGGATTCATCGGCCTCATCTCGAACACAGACCTGATGGAATCCGTTTGCGTTTACGATCGCACGTTCATCATCCGGGACGTCCTCGGCAAGCGGACCTGCTGGCACATCCTCCCGGTGCTTGCGGATCCCTGGAGGGATCTCTATCTCCCGATCGGCCAAGCGACCCTGACACTGCAAACGGCTGATTTTGCCCTGCGCGTCAGCCTTCGGTCCCTGGCGCCGAACTTCCTGCGTTTCGAGATCCACTACTACCAGGGAGAATGGACGGCGTCCGAGGCGTGGCTTCCCTGGCGGATCGAGCCCTGCGCTTCCTGGCCGGGGGATCGTGCCCTGAGTCGTTTCGGGCTCCACGCCCTGGTCGCCGTTGGCGATAGGCCATGTGGGCCCCGATCTTCCCTGCATTCATCCTTTGCCTGCGGCGGGCGACCACGGTAGCAATAGCGCGCGTCGTCCCATTTTGCATGAACGGTGCCATCCCCGAGGTCGCGGTTGATTCCACCTTCTGGGATCAACTTTCCTATCACGTCGGAGAAGCCTGTGTCATTCCGATCATCGGCCCCGAGGTCCTCGTCTGGGATGATAACCCCCGGGTGACGCTCGACACCCTGGTGGCAGCCGAACTGCGGGCGTGGTGGAAACTCCCGGAGGCTGACGGCCACCCCGCCTCCGCCACGCACGAGGCGGTTTGCGAGCATCTCGCCCGCGGAGGCGTGCCCGCGGATATCTACACCGATCTGCGATCGGCGACGCTGCGCATCCTGGAGTCACGCCCCGTGCCCGAGACGCTCCGAAGGCTGGCGGACATCCGGCGATTCCGGATCTTCGTGACCACCACGCCGGACGACCTGATGGAACGAGCCCTGCGCGAGGCCGATCCGACTTCGCCGCCGTCGGTGCTGGCCTATCAACCGAGGAAGAAACAGGATCTTCCTAAGGATTTCTTCGGCGGATCGCGCCGCGTGGTCTATCATCTTCTTGGCCGGCTTTCACCCGCGCCCGAGTACGCCGTCACTGACGAGGATGTCCTCGAGTTTGTCAGCGCCCTGCAGGATCCGACGCGCCGGCCCGGGGATCTCCTCGATGAACTGAAATGCCAGCACCTGCTCCTCCTCGGCTGCCGATTCCCGGACTGGCTCGCCCGATTCATCCTTCGCATCGTCAAGGGCCAGCGCCTGTCCGTGGCCGCGGACGGGCTCGAGTTCGTCGCCGGTGAAGGCATGCGCGCCGACAAAGGTCTCGGCCATTTCCTCCGGCACTTCAGCAAACACACCCGGGTCCTGCGCACTTGCGGGCCGACCGAGGTCATCGAGCGTCTCCACCGTCAGTGGGCTGGAACCCCGGCGGCCTGGGAGAAAGAGCCCGACGCCGGTAGTGGGACCAGACTCGTTGCCAGCGAACCGCAAGCCGGACGTTACGTGTTCCTGAGTTACGCCAGCGACGATCGCGAAGCTGCTCTCGCCCTCTTTGATGGTCTCACGCGGTTGGGCGTCGAGGTGTGGATGGACAGGACTGGGCTCGCGGGTGGGGAAGAGTGGGACGCCACCATCTGCCGTCGGATCCGCGGTTGCGGCTACTTCGTGCCGTTGGTGTCCCGGCATACGGAGAGCCGCCCAAAAGCCTACTTCCGGCGCGAGTGGAATGAGGCCGCCGAGTCCGCAAGATCCGTCGATCCGTCCGTGCCGTTCCTGCTCCCAATCTCCCTGGACGACATCGACCCGCAGCGCGCCCTGGTTCCCGACATCTTCCGCAAGGTGCAATGGTTCAAAGGGAGCCGCACCGGCTTTGCGCCAGGGCTATTGGAGGCCGTCCGCGCCGTTGTCAGCGCCCGGCCACCCGAGACGCAACCCTGATGCCCGGTCCCGCACCTCCATGACTCTCGCGACACCGCACCTCCCGGACGGCGTCGACCTGGACCGCGAGGATCCTTGGCCGGGACTGGCCTCGTTCACCGAGCGCAACGCGCTGTACTTCCAGGGTCGTGCGACCGAAGCCGAGGAGCTGTTCCGCTTGGTCCGACGCGACACTCTGACCGTGTTGTTCGGGCAGTCGGGCCTCGGGAAGAGTTCCCTCCTCCAGGCAGGCCTGTTCCCGCGCCTCCGCCAGGAGGGTTTCTCGCCGATCTATCTTCGGCTCGATCACCAGGACCCGCGGGCTTCCCTCATCGAGCAGGTGCGCGATGCCCTGCGCGTGGCCACGAACGCGGTCCCGCTGGATCTCGGCCTCCGTGAAGGCGAGACCCTGTGGGAGACCTTCCAGCGTCGCTCCCTCGAGTTGACTCCGACCGCGGCCGAACCGGTCCCTACACCACCGGTACCGGTCCTCGTTTTCGACCAGTTCGAGGAGTCCTTCACCCTCGGCCAGGACCGACCTGAGCGCCGTCGCCAATTGGCCGAGTTCCTCGGCCAGCTTGCGGACCTTGTCGAGAACAGGCTTCCGGACCTCGTCCGCGTCCGTCTGGAACGGGGTACGAGCCGAGTGGCCGAGTTCGACTTCGACAAAAGGGCTTTCAAGGTCGTGCTCGCATTGCGCGAGGATTACCTGGCCCACCTCGAAACCGCTTGTGTGGAGCACGACCTTCGGACGCCCAACCGGATGCGCCTGCTCCCGTTGGATGGCCGGCGTGCCCTGGAGGTGGTCCTCAAACCAGGCCTCGACCTGGGCTTGATGTCGTCCGAGGTCGCCGCGCGGGTCGTCGCGTTTGCCGGGGGCTGCGACCTTGCCAAGATCGCGCCGTCCGGAGAGGAAGGACAACTCCCTGCCGCGGTTAGCATCGAACCCTCGCTCCTCAGTCTTCTGTGCCAGCGACTCAACGAACGTCGCAAGGACCGGGGACTCCCCGCGATCACCGACGACCTCTTCGCCGGCACACGCGACACCGTCCTGCGCGAATTCTACGAAGGCAGCTTCTCCCCGCGCGACCGGGCTCTGCGCCGGTATGTCGAGGAAGACCTGCTCACTGAGTCGGGGCATCGCGACAACGCTGATTACGAGGACGCTGTCGCCCGGGCGGGTGTCACCGAAGAGGGCCTGAAGCGTCTCATCAACCGACGCCTGATCCGTAAAGAGGAACGCGGCGGCCGGGTGCGGGTGGAGTTGATCCATGACGTACTCGCCCGCGTGGCTGTGGCGAGTCGGGATTCACGGCGGCGAGGACGCGAACACCAGCGCCGGTTCCTGGTGATCCTCGGCGTCCTGATGGCTCTCGGCATGGTGCTGGTCGCGAACCTCCTCAGGCAGACCATCATCAAAGGGAAGGAGGCTGACGCGGAGCGGCAGCGGGCGCGACGGCACCTGAGCGACTACCTGTCTCTCTGGGTTGCCCGGAGCTTGGAACGCGGCGAGCCCGAAGCCGCGTGGGTCGCGTTGCTCCGAGCCGCCGAGATGCACGCCCCGATCCCCCATGCCGACGCCATTGCCTCGGTGATCCCTCCGCCGATAGCCGAGCCCCTCGCTCGACTTGACGCCCTTCCCACAGCCGTGCGGAAGGTCGGCTTCGTCCCGGATGGCAGCGGCGTGATCGCCTTGGATACCAACGGCGTCCTGACCTTGGTCACGCTTGATCCCTCCGTGCCGGGGACCGGCGTTTGGAACCTGGGGGAAGGAGTCTCCACCTTCACCGTCGGTGGCCCCGCCCCGGGGATTCTAGTGGTGGGGCTGACTAACTCGGAGGTCCAAGTGCGCCAGCTTGCCGATCGCCAGGTGCTGGCGCGGTTTCGCCCGCCGGACTCGCGGCCCGCGATCGACGCGGCGCCACTGATCGCCACCAATCCCATCTCACCCACCGGCTTGAGGGTGCTGGTGGGACCATCCGCATCAACTAACGCCCCTGGCAGCCTGTCCACGAACGAAACCAAGGCTGATGAACCTGTGGCGCTCGCCATCTCCCGCGACGGCATGCGCGTCTTCGCGGGTTACCGCAGTGGGCTGGTTCGGGCGGGGCAACGATTGTCATGGCCACACGACACGACCGCGGAGGTGCTCGAGTTCGCCCCGTTGGTGGGGCCCGCGGCGCCGACATCCTTGGCCATCATCCCTGCCAGCGACTCACCCAGCCCGCAACCCTCGGGCGCCGTTCCCGTCTCCACTAACGCGCCCGCGCCTCATCGATTCACGCAGATTAGGGACCTGTTCCTTCTCCGTGATGACACCCTCCTCCTGGTCGCGACACCGACTGGTGTCGGGAAGTTGTCGGTCATCCGACTCGCGAATGCCGCCCTTGAAACCACCGCCGGTGGCCTGGCTGACGCGCCAGATTCGATGGATGCGCCGTTTGCTATCGATGCCCTTGGGCGCCACCTCGCAGCGGTCGATCCCCGGCTTCGCACCCTGCGCCACCTCGAGTTGTCGGAGAGCAAACCGCCAGGCGACTGGACTTGGAGTCCGTCGCAGGAATTGCGGGCGCCCGCCGGTTCCATTGCCGTATCCCGGGACGGACGACTGGTTGCGGCCGGCCTGCGGGATGGGTCGGTGGAGATTTGGGACAACCAAAGGCGATTGCAGCGTCTTCCCGCCCACCAAGGTCCGGTGAACGCGGTGGCCTTCGGACCGGACCATCGCACGCTGGTGACGTTCGGCGAGCCGTTCGCGAAGCTCTGGCGCCTGGAACCGAATCGCGAACTTGCCCTCTTCCACCCGGGGACACGCGACGACGGGCGCGAAGCCCGATTGATGATCCATCCAGCAGGCCGATCCCTTGTCGCCGGAACTCTCAACAAAAGGGATCTCACGTACTCTTGGGATCTGACTTCGGGCTTGCCCCACCCGCCCCTACCGAGACGGCTCGGCGATATCATCATTGGCATCACGCCAACAGGTCGGACCATCTGGGCCAGCGAGACAGCGCAGGCGCCGGAGAATTCCTGGCTCACCTTCACCCAGGACGACCCGGCTCGGCCGGTGATTGGCACTCTGACGAAAAGCTCGCTCACCAACGCCTTGTCGGCGCTGGAGGCCAGTGCGGATAAGGACCTGGGTCAATCCCGCGACATCAGTTCCGATCTCGTCGTCATTGCTTCGCCGACCGCCAGCTGGCTCGGCCTCGGTTTCCAACCGGGCTTTCTGATGATCCTTTGGACCGACCCCGCCGGCATCACCACCCACCAGGTGCTGGGCCCGGTCGGCACCGAACTCGTGCGCCTAATCCCCAGCGCGGATGGCCGGCGGTTGGCGGTTGTCCATTCCGATGCCATTGCCCGCTTGTGGGACCTGGAGCCCTGGAACTTCGTCGCCAGTGTGCCCGTCCCAGCGGGCTCCGAGGGCAAGGTTTTTTTCGGTCCGACACCTGAACTCCTGACTTGGCCCGACCCGGACGATTCCTCACGGCTGCTGCTGGTCGACATCCGAAACGGACGGAATGTCGGTTCCATTCCGGCGTTGAAAGATGTGGGATCCGTCGCATTCCTCAGCGAATCGAACCTGACGGCGTTCGCGTCGGTGGAGGGGGAGATCCACGTGAGACGTGGCGTCCGATTCGATTCCATGGCTGCGTTCGAGGCAGCCACTGGCTTTGGCGCCATCCCCGAAAGCGTCACCAACGAGTTTTCTCTCCAACCGCTCCCCATCGGAACCCTTCGCCCCGAGCGCGAACTTGAGATCTTCCCTGAAATCTCGGAGCCACCGATCGACCCGATACTGGGGGCGTTTCACCTGGCTTGGGAGGAAGCCGAACTCCGCATGGACCGCCGGTTGCGGAATCCGTTGACTGGTTTCTCCAACGAAGAGTTGAGTGCTGATCTGGAGGTGATCCGAAGTTTTCTATCGTCGCATCCCGGCGCTACCGATCCGCAATTGGAGCGCGGGAGGCAGTGGCTGCGGTTCGCCGAGGGACCATGGACCAACGCGACCCCGTCGGAGCTTGGCCACGCATGGTTGATCGCCGATACCAGTCCCACGTTCCTGCGCCTCGTCGTCGCGATGAACCAGATCCTGCCGCACGTGGGGTCCACCAACGAGTTGCATGGAGTTGTCCTGGCGCAGACAGTGCGTGAATTCACCGCTGTCCTCGGCCAACTCCCAACTCCGATACCATCGGCCCAGTCCACCAATCTCTTGGACTCCCTCTGGAGCATGCTGTCTGGGCAGCGCGGCGCCTGGAATCGTCTGGCCGGCTTGGTGGCCGACTACTGTGTTGAACCCGGTTCGCTCCCCGCCCGCGAACTCGAGGAGCTGATCTCGGGCAAGTTCGATGCTCGTCTCGCGGAGACAAAGTGCGAGTCCCTCCTCCGGGACCTCACCCAGCGCATGGAATCGGGAGGCCAACCTGGCCGCGCTGTCACCTTCATGAGCCGCCTGGCGACCCTCCAGGGCACTAACGCTGCGGCCTGGCAAAAGACCGCTGACGTCGCAAGACAGGCATCCCAGCTCGACACAGCCGGCCAAGCCTACCTTCGTGCGGCCCAAGCCCAGTCCGCGACCAACGCTGCCGTACGCACCGCCCTGCTCACGGCAGCCGCCCAGGCTTGGTTCGACATTCCCTCCCGCCGCGCCGACGCCGAATCTGCGTTGTCCGAGGCCCTCGTTCTTGATCCCCTGAACCTCGATGCCCGACTCCTGCGAGGCCGGCTGCGCCATTACCAGTCGCAGTTCGACACCGCCGAGCAGGATCTCAATGAAGTGTTGAACGCCTCGCCCACCAACGGCGTTGCCCTCGTCTTTCGTGGTGCCGGTCGACTTGCCATCCAGGATCGGTCCGCTGGCTTGGCCGATCTTGACGCTGCCGCGCGATGGGCGCCCGGTTCCTGGGATGTCTGGGGACGCCGGGGCTGGGCCTTGTTGAACTCCGGCTACTTCTCCGATCTCCCAGCGGCCGCCCAGGCGTTTGAGTCCGGACTACAAGTCGTACGCTCGAGCGGGCAGACTTGGCCCTGGGCCTCGGACAACCAGGGCGTCGCACTCATGCGGCTGGGTCAGGTTGAAAAGGCTATCCCCGTTCTCCAAAGGGGCATCCAGGACGACACCAACCACGTATGGCTCCGTGCTGACCTGGGAATCGCACTCGCCGTCGTGGGGCGGACGAATGAAGCGCGGATCGAACTCGACCGCGCTGTCACCATTCTGGACCCCTACAATTTCCGGGGACTCGAAGCGCGCGCCGTACTCCATCTTCTGGAGAACCGTCCGGCCGAGGCCCTGACCGACCTCGACGCCGCCGTGCAGCGTTCGACGTTTGCGAAGCGCGCCCGCGCCCGCCTTCGCTTGGCCCAGGGCGACGCCGCCGGCGCGGTCACTGATTTCGAAGAGGCACCCGACCGTGACGCTATCAGTGCCGATGACCGCTTTCTGTACGCCGCCGCCCTCGCCCAGGTTCAACGCCTGGAGGAGGCCAGGGCCGAGTGGCAACGGCTCGCCACCATGAGTCCGTCCAATCCCCCGCTCTGGCGCGTGCGCGCCCTCGCTCGGGCGCGTCTCCGCGACTTGGACCAGGCTCGCGCCGATGCCCTTAAGGGTCACGAGGCTTCCAACCCCGCCTCCTTCGTCGCCCTTGCCAGCCTCGCAGCTTCGGAAGTGTTCGCCACGGAGAGTCAGTCTCTGCGCACCCCCTTGCCCGCGGAGGTGCGCGCCAGGGTCCTCCAATTCCTCGCACTCGCCACGGGGGCGGGTCTCTGGGATGTCCTGGCCATCGAGGGAGACCCGACCCTGCGTCCGTTGCTGGACGATCCCGCCGTGGTCGTCCTGCGAGGAGCCCTACGGCTCCCTTGGTCCTCACGAGAGCGCTGGGTGGGATTGTGCGAATTTATGGCCCTCGTGGCCGGGGAACGTGCCATGTCGGATGAGGCATTGTTCCTTCCCGAGCTGAAAGCGGGGACCCGCCGACTCTGGCGTGAGGCAGAAGATCGCGGTTTCGCTGATCCGAAAGCCCCCCCGAGCGGTGCCTCTTTCGAATTCCTCCTGAGGGACTAGCTCGCTTCCCTCGGAATCTCTCGATGCAATCGCATACGATGCTTTGTGCGCCTGCCGCGCAGGTTGGGTTTTCGCCAGGATTCCTTCACCTTTGGTATGTCAGAGGCACCGCATCGACTGCATGTTGCGGTCGGCCAGTTAAGGTTCTTGGCGGCTTCGCGCCTTTGCGTGAGGCAAAGAGGGGGTGATTCACGCCAAGACGCCAGGGCGCAAAGGGGGAGAGGGTGGCGCAGGTGAGGGTTGGAATCGTCTGCCTTTCTTGGCGCCTTTGCGGCTTTGCGTGAGGCAAAGAGGAGGTGGTTCACGCCAAGACGCCAAGGCGCAAAGAGGAGAGGGCGTGCAGGTGAGGTTTGGAATCCTCTGCGTTTCTTGGCGCCTTCGCGGCTTTGCGTGAGGCAAAG
>JADLFD010000076.1 GCA_020845805.1 Verrucomicrobiales bacterium
ATGGGCGTCAGCGGCGCCGGTTCCGGTGAGCGGGCCGCTGGCAGGGCCGGGGGATGGTCTCAACTCTTTGTGGGTCCGCGTGGATCCCTCCCTGAGTCCGCACAGCATCGCCAATGCGAACAGCATCCTGGGGCTGGGCCTTGGAGATGCCGGAGTGTTGGGTGTTTCCACCCTGCTTGTCGACTCGGTCGACTATGCGGACAACCCGGGTCTCGGCGGGATCACGCCTTCGGTGGCGAATATCCCGTTCACGCCGGAAGCCGAGGATCCCCGGTTTGCGGTGCGGTACTCCGGGTACTTGAACGTGACCAGCGACGACACGTATGTGTTCTCGGTACTGCACGACGACGGATTCCAGTTGTCGCTGGGGGGCGAGTTGGTGTCGGTGTTCGACGGGGACACTGGTCCGATCGTGACCTTAACCGCGCCGCTGGCCTTGTCCGCCGGATTGTATCCGATCTCTCTGCTCGGCTGGGAGCAGGGGGGTGTGTTCATCAATGAGTTGGGGTGGTCAAAGGGAAGTGCAGGGGCCTTCACCGTACCCGATTCATCGGTCCTGTTCTCGCGTGCCGGAGTGGCTCCTGTGCCCGAACCCGGTACCTGGGTGGCGATGGGTTCGCTGGCCGCCCTGATGGGTGGCGCGTGGATGCGCCGTCGCGGGCAGTCCGCCTGAGCTCCAGCTCCGCCGTCTCCCGATCCGACTCCAAACTCTCGACGCCCCACCGTGCCTAGCGCCGGTGGGGCGTGTTGTTTGTCGTTCGGTCGCGCCGGACCCCGGATCCGGAGTGTGGCTGGGTTGGCTCGCGCCAGGCCTCGGCGAAAGAAAAGAAAAGGCCGGGCGTGAGCCCGGCCTTTCGTGGAGTTTGCCGACCCGCGGCCTGGTCGGGGCGCGCCGCCTACTGGATGAGGCGGAAGAACTGCTGCGCCTGACCTGGCGTGAGGGTCACTGTGTTGACCGCGCCCGCCGAGGTCACGGTCAGCGTGGAGTTCTGCCAGCCACCGCTCACCGAGGCGGATTGCTGGAGTTGGAAGCCGCTTCCCGTCCAGCTGAGGGTCAGGGTGTTCCCGCTCCTGGTCGCCAACAGCGAAGGCGCGGCGGACGGCGGTGGCCACGAGCCCAGCGAATGCACGCGGACCACGCCGTAGTTCGACTCATTGAGCGTCGGCTTGCCGTCGGCATCCCGCGTGCCCGTACCGTTGTAGGCGTTGTCCGGAGGGATGCCGTAGCCCGCATCGTTCTGGTAAGCGACGCCAACCAGCACGGTGGCGGGGAGATTCTCCATGGTTCGGGTGGAGCCCTCCTGTTCCTTCCACGTCACGCCGTCGTAGGAGAAGAAGGACGTGAACGACTGGCCCACGCGTTTGACGCGAAGCCACTTGGCCTGCGTGGGCGAGGTGTTGGCGGCAATGGTTCCCGCCGCGTCGGTGGCGCGGAGTGCCGGGAAGTAACCGACCAGGCCTCCCACCTCCGTGGTGTTTTCGTAGGGACCGCTATTGCCATAGTTGTCGCCGGCGGCGGGTCGGTTGAGCTCGATGGCGGCGCGATTGGGTCCGGAAGCCTCGTAGTACGCGACGTTCACGTAGGCCGGGACCTTGGTGATCTCGCCGATGGCGGTATTATCAGTGCGATAGAGGCCGGCACGGACGTGGATGCCGGCGTTGGCATAGCCTCCGGCGAAGCCTCGTTTGTCGAACCGATCGATGGCGACCGCCACATCGAAGTCCCCGGTGATCTCCCGGTAGAGATAGTGCATATAGTCCCCGATGTTGTAGGCGTTGGAGCCGCCCCCAATCAGTTCCACCTCAGGGTTTGCCTCCGAGGACACGGCGACCGCCTGGCCGACGACGTAGGGATCATCGCCCGGGGTGGGGCGGTTGGCCGGGTTCTGGATGTAGCCGATATCGGTCGAGGTCCAGGCGGACTTGCGGCCGTTGGCCACCGAACCGCCCGCCACGGGATTTCCTGCGAGATCCACCACGCCGCCGTGGACAGTGACGCTGAAGGTCGGCTCGGTGAGACCGGCCACCGTGAGATAGACCGTGTTGGCCCCGATGCCGGTGCGCGCGCTAACCAGGGCTCCGCCGGACACGGTGTAGTTCTCCAGACGCGTCGCGGTCCAGGAGTCGACCGGCTCGGAGAACTTCACTCCGATGACTTTGCCGTCGATGGTTCCCGCCGAGACGAGGGTGGGAGCGATGGTGTCGGACACGGTGACGTCGCTGTACTCTGCGAACTCCGCCACGGCCTTGGACACGCCGTCGACCTGATCCGGGGACGCGAAGGTGCCGAGGAGGATGGTTTCCGGGAACACTTGGTATTGCTCGGAAACCGCAGACCAGGTGGTGCCGTCCTTGCTTACGTAGAACGTGAAGGCATTGCCGACGCGTCGCACACGCAGCCATTGGTTGGGGAGGTTGGCGGACACCCCGGGGTAGTTGCGGCTCAGGGACTGGGAGTAGATCGCGTTGAAGCGACCGCGTCCGGAGACGCGAACCAGGTCCGCACCTGCGGGATTCAAGGCTGCGATCTCCAGAGTCGGGGAGCGCGGATCGGTGGATTCGCGCAGCAGCAAACCGGCGCGTGCGTTGCGGTCCGTGGTTTCCGTGGCCACCGGATCGGTGGTGAGACTGACCAGGCGCACGCGTTTGTCGAAGTCTCCGGTGACGCGCTCGTAGCGGTAGAAGAGAGTGTCTCCGGTCGAGTTGCCCTCGTCGTTCACCTTGTCGTAAGCGGAGAGTCCGCCGGCCTCGAGAGTGAAGGAGGCGGCTCCCTGAGTGAGCACGCCTTCGAGGGTCGTGGTTTCCGCGGTGCGCGCGGGGATTTCCACAGGATCGGACCAGCGGACGAACGAGCCTGTGACAGTGAGGACGGCAGTGGCCGTCTGTCCGGCGCCACTGATCGGATTGGTCCAGCGGAGCTGGTAGGTGCCGGCATCAGCCGGGGTCACTCCCTGGATCGTGAGGGCAGCTTTACCGGCGCCGACATAGTAAGGCGCATCGGGAAGCGGACGTCCGTTGCGGTACCAGCGGAAGTCGTTCGGGCTGCCGGTGACATCGGCGACGAGCGTCACGTTGGTCCCCGCCGCCACGGTCTGGTTGGTCGGGCTCGAGACGAGGGTGGCGGCGACGTTTTGGACGGTGAACACGCCGAAGCCGAAGCTGCCGCCGGACCAGAGGACTTCCGCCTTCTGGAGATTGGCCGGCGAGGCGGGATCGGCGTACACATTGACGTTGGCGTCGTAGGTGTAGCTGTTGCCGGTACCGACGGTGTCCAGCGTCACCTCTGTCTGTTCGTCGAAATCGAGCCTGTAGGAACTTTGGCCCGAGGCGATGCGACCGCTGAGCCGATGAATACCAAGCCAGGCCGGGCGCCGCTCTTCCGTGCCATAGACCTGGTTCCAGCTGGGGCCGGAGTAGTTGACGAGGTAATCGAGCCCGTCGTCGGTATCCATGGCGAAGCTCCAGTTACCGTCATAGAAGGCGGTGCCGCTGGGGGCGGGTGCTTCGTCGCCCTCCCAACGGAAGGCGGGCAAGCCGCCGGCTGCCTCATTGTCGGGATCGAAGAAGTTGTTCCGGTTGCGCTGTTCCGAGGCGGCCACCGCTTCGGTGAAGCTGCCACTGCGGGGGCTGTCCGGATTGAGTGTGAAGCGTCGCGGTTTCAGTTCGCGACCGGAGGCTGGGAACGAGGGGGTGAAGAACAACTCCAGGTTGGGCCGGCTGGGATCCTTGGCGTACTTCACCGCCTTGGTGTTCATGCCGCTGTACGAGTAACGCTGCTTAATGCCGCCATCGCGATCGTTGACGCGCGCTGCCGGCGTGAAGTTCAAGCCATCCGTGGTGACGAACTTCTGGACGTGCATGCTCATGCGCCAGGTTGCGCCTCCCGCGTAGATCACGGTGTTGGGGCCAGCGCCGGCGACGCGAAACGTTCTCCAGCGCCAGCTCAGCGAGCCATCGCCGCCGCTGCTGCCATCTCCGACTCCGGGAACGGGCTCGGTCCACGCCACGGTCGGTGTGGTCGACCAACCGCCGCCCGCGGCGGGAGCCCAGCGCAGGATCACGTTCTTATAACCTGTGTAGATTGCGCGCTGGCCTTCCGGGCCCTCGTCGATGCCCCAGTTCCAGAAGAAGTCGAGCGGACTCGACTGCGAGTCCGGGGTGAGTTCCACCGGGAGCACCGGAACCTTGTGGGCGACGCCCATCGGAGCGCCGTTGGTCGGGTTGATCCAAATGATGCTGCGATCCGGGTACTGCGCCGCCAATGCGCGATCCGCGGCTGAGGTTGAAGCGTCCGTTTCGTCGATGCCGTTCTCGCGGATCCCGAGCAGGAGACGGGTCGCGTCGTAACGCACGAAGGCCGCGTAATTGTCGAACAGGCTGGTGCCGTCCGCCTTCTCGGTGGGGGCATCGCCTTTCCTGAGGATGGGGAGCAGGTTGTCGGTCTTGTTGAGGTGTTGGACCCAGACCGGGGTGATTTCCTGGGCTTGCGCCGATGGGGTGGTCCCCAGATTCGCCAATCCTGCGCCTACCAGCGCCAGAAGCAGCAAACGTCGATGTGGTTTCATTTGGCAGTGTGAGTTCAGAGAAGCCGAAGCCCCGGCGTGACCGGGTCTTCGGTGAAATGACAGTGCGACGATCCGCGGGCTTTTCAACTCGTGCGGGCCGAAACGGTGCGGGAATTTTCACATGACATGGATGAACGAAGTCCTCGGCCCTGCAGAACAGAAGAGGATTGCAGGTTCGCGGACCGGAATGCGGTGGCGACGCCGGCTTCGCGCCAACGTGGTGCGCGGAGGCCAGCGACAAGCGGCGCATCCCGTTTCCCTCATCCGCGGTGCACGAGCAGTCCCGACGCGGTGTGTGGCTGGACTACGTGAGCGTCGCCGAGTGCGGACAGTACGTCTGTTCGGACGATTTTCCGGCGGGGGTCAGGGTCAATACACGTCGCGCGCGTAGCGCTTCTGCGCCTGGAGAGATTGGAGGTAGCGGGTGGCGGCGTCGGGGGTCAGATGGCCCACCTGTTGGAGGATCTGGTGCAGGGCGGCATCGACGTCCTTGGCCATGCGCGCGGCATCGCCGCACACGCAGACGGTGGCGCCGTTCTCGAGCCAGTCCCAGACCTCGGCGGCGGCTTCGCGCAGGCGATCTTGGACGTAAACTTTGGCCTCCTGATCGCGTGACCAGGCGAGATCGAGGCGATGCAGCGTCCCGTCGCGCCGCCAGGATTCGAGTTCCTCGCGATACAGGAAGTCGGTGGCTTCGTGCTGATCGCCGAACAGAAGCCAGTTGCGGCCGGTGGCCCCGATGGCACGGCGTTCTTCGAGGAACGCGCGGAAGGGGGCGATGCCGGTGCCGGGGCCGATCATGATGAGCGGGGCGTCGGGGGCCGGGGGGCGGAACGCGGGGTTGGCATGGACGAACACGGGCACCCGGGTATCCGGAGCGGCGCAGCGGTCGGCGAGGAAGCAGGAAGCCACCCCGCGGCGGTCGCGTCCGTGGGCCTGATAGCGCACGGCGCTGACGGTGAGATGGACTTCACCGGGGTGGGCTTTGGGACTGGAGGAGATGGAGTAAAGGCGGGGTTGCAGTTTGCGGAGGAGGCCGA
>JADLFD010000077.1 GCA_020845805.1 Verrucomicrobiales bacterium
GCGGAAAAAGGGGGGAGGAGGGTGGGCGGTGGCAGGCTACTGGACGATGCGCAGGTAGATTGCGGCGGGAATGGACGCGTAGCCGGCGAAGATGGCGGCGGCCAGGATCTTGGAAGCGAGCTCCAAGCGCTGCCGCCAGAGACCCTCACGGAAGCCGAGGGATTGGAACATCGAACTGGTCCCGTGGTTGAGATGCAGGGCGAGCAGACCGACCGCGACCAGGTAGAACACCGACACCAGCGGCTGCTGGAAGCCGGCGACAAGCATGGCGTGCACGTCCTTGAAGCCCTTCTGGGGGCCGGTCTCCACGACCAAGGCACTGAAGTCCTTGGCCGGGTGCGCGCTCGGGAGGAGATTGATGGCCGAGGTCTGTACCGTGAAGTGCAGGAGGTGATAGACCACGAACGCGGCGATGACCAGGCCAGTGAGCAGCATGTGGCGCGAGATCCAGTTGGTGGCGAAGGGCTTATCCGATCCGGCGTAGCCCAGCGGCCGCGCGGCCTTGTTTTGCGCCGTGAGCGTGATGGCGGCCCAGACGTGGAGCCCGACCACCGCCAGCAGGCCGAGCCGGGCGGACCAGATCAGGGCCGGGTTCTGGTGCAGGAAATGGGCGTAGGCGTTGATGCTTTCCTTGGGCAGGAAGATCTGGAGGTTGCCGACGAGGTGTCCGATCGCGAAAAGGAACAGGGCGGCACCGGTGGCCGCCATGATCAGTTTCTTGCCGATGGAGGAGTGGAGGAGGAGCAGCAGCGGTTTCATGGCTCGCGATCGCGCGTCATCGGGTCCGCCCGTCGGGGTTGGGAACCGGGCTTGAAGTGATCCACTGGATCATTAGTTCTGATGCCAGTTTTCGCGCTCAAGTGGTCGGAATGCTTATGGAGCGCAGGGGGGGCGGTCAACCATCGGGCGAAAGAAATTTTTGCGTGAAGGTCCGGCGAGGTTGTCGGGACTGACTGACGATCCAATCACAGATCTCGGTGAGGGACTGCACCTGGAGGTCGCGGGACGAGGCGTCGCGGCGCAAGTGGAGAGCGGGCATTCCGGCAGCCGTGGCGCCGGCGAAGTCCTCCAGCAGGGAGTCGCCGATGTGCAGGACGGAGGCGGCCGGGCGGCCAAGTTGGCGGAGGGATTCCTGGAAGATGACGGGGGAAGGTTTGCTGAAGCCGGTTTCGCAAGAGACGACGAAGCTGGCGACGTAGCGGTCGAGCCGGAGGTGGGCGAGGAGGGGGCGGAGGCGGTCGTCCCAATTGGAGATGATGCCCAGTTCGAGGCCGTGGGCGGAGAGAGCGTCCAGGGCGGGCATGACATCGGGGAAGAGTTGCCAGGCCGCCGGAGCAGCGAAGGTGTCGTACAACTCGTCAAAGAACGACTCGCTGGGCCGTTCCGGAATCAGCCCTTCGAAGACCATGTCCACCACGTCCTGCCATTCCTCACGCCGCTGGGGAGAGGCCGAGAGTTCGCTCCAGACCGTGCGGAAGCGCGCGTCGAGAATCGCGGGGTCCAGGTGGGAATGGCCGCGCGCATGGGCGGCGCGCGCGTAGAGGGCTCCGACGGACGGGTGCGGAGCGATGAGCGTCCCGCCGACGTCGAAGGTGACGGCGGTGATCTCGGGCCAGCGGCGGCTCATACGGTGTGGAAACGGGCGGCGTGAGGGTGGCGCCGTTCAGGGGCGTTTCTGTTCCAGGAACCAAGCGAGCAGTGCCGGGTCCCGATACGCGGCGGACCAGGAATCATGGCCGGCTTCGGGATAGACCGTGAGCCGGGGGGTGTTGCCGAGCTTTTTGAAGGCGTCGATCATGCGTTCGGATTCGGAGAGGGGCACGACGTTGTCCTTGCCCCCATGGAACGCCCAGACCGGGAGCCGCTTCAGGTGATCTCGCCGCGCCCCGCTGGCGAGCAGCGCGTCGATGGTGGAACCGCCGCCGCAGATGGGGGCGACGGCGGCAAAGCGCTGCGGGTGGGCGAGGGCCCAGGCCCAACTGCCGTAGCCGCCCATGCTGAGGCCGGTGAGGCAGACGCGGGCGGGATCGATGGCGTGCGTGGCGAGAATCTCCGTGAGCAGGGCGTCCAGGGTGGTGACGTCCCAAGTGGCGCCCTCGGGGCACTGGGGCGAGACCAGGACGAAGGGGAAGTCGGGATTGGTGGTGACCATCTTGGGCGGGCCGTGCACCGCGACGGCCGCGAGGTTGGTGCCGCGTTCTCCCGCGCCGTGCAGGAAGATCATCAGCGGCCAGCGCTTGGTCCCCGTGGCCTCGTAGCCCTTGGGTAGAAACAGGAGGTACGGCTGGGATAAGGTTCGTGGCAGGACCTTCTCGAAGCGTTTGGCTTCCTGATTCGCGGGAAGCGTGGCGGCGGACGCGCTGAACGGGAGGACGAGACCTTGGAGTACGGCAACCCAGGCGAGGAGCAGCTTCATGGCGTGGACGTAGCGTAAGGACCGCCTGTAACGCTGACAATGGTGATCCTCCTACGCGTCGCCGCGTGTCGGCCGAGCAGACACTTTGGCGCGGCGACACCAACCCGCACCGCGCGAGCAGGTTGCCCGGATACCGCACGCGCATTCGGCCCCTTCTGTCGGCGCGCGCGACGAATGCCGTCCGCGGGCATGCCGCCCCCCTCACTCGCCTGCGCGCCGCGCCCTGGCGCTGCGCCGCCCACGCAACCTTGGTGCGGGCAGCGGGTTAACGCGGGCCCCTGCGATTCCTGGGCCGGCGCGGCTTCGTTCCCCGCCTCCACCACCCCGGCGCTGGCACGCCCACTGCTAAATGAAAGCAGATCGTAAACAAGAACCTCGCACCCTGACCGAAACCTTATGAAGAACCTCGTGACCACCCTGACCCTCGCCTCCACGCTGATCGGTTCCC
>JADLFD010000078.1 GCA_020845805.1 Verrucomicrobiales bacterium
CTCGATGGACTTCAGCTCAGTACGGGGGAGGAGGAGAGCAGCGTCTGGGTCTTGTCGGAGTCGGAGACACTGGCTCCCGGGGCGACCAAGGTACTCCAACCTCGGGAGTGGGGTCGCGTGGAGGGTGTGGCACCGTCCGAATTCCATCCCGCGCTCCATCCAGGGGGCGGGGTGTTGTTGCTGCGAGAGAGCGCGGCGCGCGGCGGTGGGGTGATGGATGCAGTGGAGTGGGGACCGCAGTTGCCGGGTTATTCGGTGGCGCGTCAGGGGACAACGACGGGGAGGTGGGGATTGGCTTGGCCCACGCCCAGTGCCACCAACCAGCTCGTGCCCACCTCGGCGCCGAAGCCACTTCGCTTGAACGAATGGATGGCGGCACCTTCTCGGGGCGAGGATTGGCTGGAGCTGATCAATCCGAGTGATGGCGTGGTGTCGCTGGAGGGCGTCGGGATCAGTGACGACCGATTGAATCCGTTTCGATTCGCCTTTCCGCCGCTGAGCTTTTTGGGCACGGGCAAACACGCCTACCTGGTGCTCCTCGCGGAGCGGGCGGCGGCGGCCGGCGTGGCGCTCGGTTTTGGACTCTCGCAAGCAGGTGAGACGCTGGGGTTGCGGCAGGTGGATCGCGAACTCGATGCTACGAGCTTCGGCCCCCAGCAGGCGGGTATCTCGGAGGGGCGCATCCCGGATGGGGACGGCACCGCAGTCGCGCGGCGTGGTCGCGCCACGCCGGGAACTTCCAACGCCTGGGGTCAGGGTGCGGATGACAATGCGAACGGGGTTCCCGATGCGTGGGAGAGGAACTACGGCTGGGGTCCACCAGGCAACGCCGCAGACATGGCTGGGGATGCGGATGGGGATCGGTTCAACAACCTGAGCGAATGGCAGGCTGGAACCGATCCCACCGATGCCGGCAGTGGCCTGCGACTACGCGTGCGTCCGAGAGCGGTGAGCGGGACGATTCCTCCTTTGGCGCCGTTCGAAGCGTGGATACCGGCCGCGCGCGCAGCGGTGGTGGAACGCCGCGTCCGCGGCTGGGACGACCAGGCAGCAGGATGGTCTGAGTTCGTGCGCCTGGCCCCGGCCCACGCGCCGGGATGGCGCGCCTGGACACAGATTCCGGCGGGAGGGGAGGCCGAGTTCTACCGCATTCGACTGGAAGAACCCTGAGTTTTGAGGATCCACAGACGACGCAGAGGGACACAGATCAAGGGTCTGTTACCTGGGCTTGTCACTGTGTTTTTGCGGTGCTCGGTGGGTCGGGGATTCTGGGAGGCAGAGACCCGGGTGACCCGAGAAGTGAGGTGGTTTCACAGACGACGCAGAGGGACACAGATCAAGGGTCTGTTACCTGGGCTTGTCACTGTGTTTTCGCGGTGCTCGGCGGGTCGGGGATTGTGGGAGGCAGAGACTCGGGTGACCCGAGAAGTGGGGTGGATCCACAGACGACGCAGAGGGACACAGATCGAGGCCCGGTTTGCGGGGGCTCGTCTCTGTGTTTTTCTGTGAAGGTCTGTGGATTGTCCCCCCGCCGCAGAGGCGATCAGGGCAGTACCGCGCGGTAGAAGCCGGCGGTGGGCGAACCCACGGCGGGGGCGGCGACGTCGACGGTCACGGAGCCTTTGCCGCTCGAGTCGGTGGTCACGGACTTTCCGGAAGCTGTCCACGCGCCCCAGGCAGAGCCGACCTGTTGGATGCTGTAAGTCTTGTTGGCATCCGCTCCGGTGACGCTGAGCGTCAACGTGGATCCCGAGAGAGCCACCGCGAGGGTGGGCGAGGCGCCCGGCTCGGGAGTGACCGACCCGGTCCCCACCGCGCGCAGCACCAGGAACGCAACGCCTTCGGGCACGGTCACGGAGACCACGGCGGACGTGGCGCCGGCCGCGAGGGTGACGTTGGTGATCGCGGCCCAGTTGGTGTAGTTCTGGGACTGTTCGATGGCGTAGGTGGCGCCGGTCGTGCCCGTCACGCGGAGACTCAGAGTGCGGGGGCCGGTGAGGGAGACGGCGAGGTTCGCGGGACCGGGTTCTTCCCCGCCGCCGCCGCCCAGCGAAAGGGCACGATAGAATCGGGAGGTGCCGCCTGGGGGCAGCGGGATCTGGACCTGCAACGTCCCCGTGGCGGGGAGCGTGACCTCGGAGTCGCGAGTCCAGGTGACCAGGTCCGCGGTCGATTCGATGGCGTAGACGGTTCCGGGCGTGCCCGTCAGCGTGAAGACAAAGTTGGTGCCGCCGACGGACGGCTGCGTGATGGTTCCTTCCGTGCCGCCACCGCCGCCGGACGTGGCGGCGAGCGTGAATCGCGTGGTGCGCGCCTGTTCCCCACGCAGCGTGAGGAGGGAGTTGGCATCGTTCTCGGCCACCAAAGCGGCACCGAACGTCAGGTACCCGGTATAACTGCGACCCGCCTGAAGGCGGCCGGCGGGAACCGTGGCGCTGGTAGCTCCAGCGGCCAGCAACGTGGTGCCGCTGCAATCCGTCGCGGCGGAAAACACCGAGGTGCCGTTGGCATCTACCACGTGGAGCGAGATGCGATCATTGGTGGAGCTCCCGACCCAGGGCGTCCAGGAAAGCGTGAACGGGGAGGCCGCGGGAATGGACTGAGCGGCAGCGAGGTTGGCAATCGCAGGCACGGGGGCCAGGGCGGTGCCGAGGGTAAAGGGGACGAAGCCGACGAACGATTCGCCGTCGGGGAAGATCAGGTGGAACGAGCTCGACCACGACCCTCGGCGGAACGCGGCCTGCAGGGCGGCGTCGGAGGCGTAGGTTTGTTCCCAGGTGGCGGTGGAGCTGGTGGTCCTGGTGAGCGCGGCCTGGAAGCTCCCGGCCGGGCCGGTGACCAGGGCGTTCGAAACCCCGTAGGCCGAGGGGGATTCGAGTTGGATCACGGCGGTGGGCGCCGGAGAAGTCGCTTCGGCGGGCGCGGCAGGACCTTGTTGGAGATAGGAAGCGCTTTGGAGCAGGAGGAGGGTCCCGTAACCCTGCGGCGTCGCGCCCGTGAGGCAGGGGGTGGCTCCCGGCGGGAGGGTGGCGGCAACGGCGCTGAGACTCGCGCCCAGGGCCACCAGGGCAGCGCCGCACCATCGGCGCACGATCCCCGACGTCATGCGGGAAGTCCCGCCCGCCTCGGCGTGCGGGAAACGACGGCCGCGCGGGGATGGGGAGCTGTGGGTTCGTTCCGTACAAGGCATGCGGCTTTAGATACGCACAGGAAGGCGTCGGGTGCAATCCAACGGATTGCGGGGCAGTAGGATTGGATTCCCGGTGGTGCCTCGCGGGGTCCGTCCCCGGACCCGAGTGGGGGAGCCGATCGGATTTATGCTGAGTTCGGAGCGGGGTTCCGGCTAAACCGTGCGCGAGCTTTCCCACTGGCGAGCGGACAATCGGTGCACCCTCCCGGGCGAATCGGCGGTCTGATGGCCGTGGGCTCCTGCCATGGCCACCCTCGTTTTCGACATCGAAACCACCGCGATGCCCCTGGAGGCATTTGATGAAACGCAGCAGGAGTACCTGCTTCGTGACGCGCAGCGCCTGCCCGACGGCCCGGAGCGTGAGGCGCGGCGCGAGGAACTCACGCGTCAGCTGAGCCTGTACCCGTTGACCTCCCAGGTGGTGTGCATCGCCATGGTGAACGCGGACAGCGGACGCGGTCAGGTGCTCTACCTGGCCGAGGATTACGAAACGGACGATGAGGGGGAGGTGAAGTTCGTACCGTTCGCCGACGAGTCCGAGCTCCTGCACGACTTCTGGGAGCTGGCCAAGCGGTACGACCACATCGTGACCTTCAACGGCCGCGGGTTCGACGTTCCCTTCCTGTACCTCCGCTCGGCGGTGCTGAACGTGGAGATCACACGCAAGGACTGGCTGGGGTACCGCTACCAGACCGAGCCGCACTGCGATCTGGCGGAGCAGCTGACCTTCTACGGCGTGAGCGGTCGCGACGGTGCGGCGCGCAAGTTCAACCTCGATTTCTACTGCAAGGCGTTCGGGATCGAGTCCCCGAAGGCTCAGGGAATCTCCGGCATGGACGTGGCCGAGTTGGTGCGTCAGGAGCGCTTTCGCGAGATCGCCGAGTATTGTCTGCGCGATGTGCGCGCCACGGTGCACCTGCACCGCATTTGGAAGGAACGCCTCGCCGGCATCAAATGACCGCGTGGGGTTGAAGTGCGGCACTCCCGGTTGGCGATGAACACGTGCCCTGTCCTCCCCAGCCCGCCCTCCAACCCGGATGGGCGCGGGAGGGCGGCGTCGCGCCTGCGCCCGGGCTGGATCGGGCTGGGCGTCGCGATGGTGGCGGTGGGAGTACTGCTGGGAACCGCGGTGCGCAAGGCGTCGCGCGACCGACCCTTGATGGAGCTGCTGGACCGCATGGGGGAGGGGACGGGAGACGAGCGGCGGCAGGCGCGGCAGGAGTTGGTCTCGCGGCATAGCGCCGCGGCACCCGTGCTGGTGGCGGTCGTGCGCGGGGCGAAGACGCGCTGGCAATCGGAGGTCATGCCCTGGTTCGAAGCTGTGCCGGGCGTGGGAGGCCTGCGAAGCCGTTCGCAAGCGCGCGAACGTCATGCCATCGAGGCCCTGCAACGCATGGGCCCCGGTGTGGCGCCGTCGGTGGTGGTGCTGTTGGACGAGGCTCGGAACGGCGGCCGGGAGTCGGCCATCGCGCTGTTGCGAACGTATGGTCCCGGGGTGGTGCCGCTGCTGCAGGAACAGTTGGTGCGCGGCGGGGTGGAGCGACGGATTGGCGCGGCCATGGCGTTGGGCCGGTTTCGCGTGGCGGAACAGGGCGGCCTGGGCGCGTTGTTCCAGGCGCGCCGCGACCAGGACGCGCGGGTGCGCTCCGCGGCGGTCTGGGCGCTGGGCGAGATGCAGGATTCCGGGGCGGACGTAGTACCGGAGTTGGTGGCGTCCCTGGCCGATGCCTCGGTGGAGGTGCAGGGGCAGGCGGTGCAGGCACTGCGCGGTTTCGAAGCCGGAGCCGCACCTGCGGTGGAAGGGTTGCGACGCCTGTTGCGCGAAGGGACCGACGCACTGCGGGTCGAGGCGGCGTTGACGCTGTCGGTGATCGGCGATGCGGCACGCGTGGCTCGGGATGATTTGCGGCGGTTGACGGAAGTCGATGGCATCGACGTGCGGCGTAGCGCCGCCGCGGCGTTGGTGCAGTTGCAGGAACACCCTGAGACCGGCCTGTCCGTGCTGCGCGAGTTGCTGGGCAGTCCGGGCGTGAACACACGCGCGCGAACCGCGGAGATGGTGGCGGGATTGGGGAGCAGGGCGGAGGGGTTGGTGCCCGACCTGCTCCGGCTCTTGGAGAATGCGGACCCGGGCGACGATCGTCCGGGGGTGGTGGCCCTGAGACAGATCGCGCCGGAGTCGGTGCCCGAGCGATTCCGACGCGGGCGAAGCGGGCGGTGAGAGCGGGTCCCTGCGAGAAAATCGCGTGGCCGATGCGCCTACTTGCTTCGGTGGGCCGCATTCGCGTTAATCCGCGCGTGCACTGGCGGAAAACAGCAATCCTGGGCGTTGGTCTGCTGGGCGGTTCCCTTGGTTTGGCTCTGCGCAAGCGAGGCCTTTGCCAGGAAGTGGCCGGCCTGGTGAGGCGGGAGTCAGCCATTCCCGAGGCGCTCGCGGCCGGGGCGCTCGACTCGGCAAGCATGCGGCTCGAAGAGGTGGTGTCGGGCGCGGACCTGGTGGTGTTTTGCACCCCGATCGCCCAGATGCCGATCCTGGCCCAGCAATTGGCCGGTCATCTCAAGCGCGGCGCGGTGGTCACCGACGTGGGTTCGGTGAAGGCGAGCGTGATCGGCGCGCTGGAAAAGGTGGTGGACCAGGCCGGGGGCTCCTTCATTGGCAGCCATCCTCTGGCGGGCTCGGAGCGCTCGGGAGTGTCCTCGGCGCGCGCGGATCTGTTCGATGGCGCCGTGACGGTGGTGACCCCGAACACACATAGCGACGCCGGTGCGGGAATCCAGGTAGTGCAGTTGTGGGAAGC